>PFLF01000043.1 GCA_002784505.1 Candidatus Roizmanbacteria bacterium CG_4_10_14_0_8_um_filter_39_9 | reverse complement strand
ACTGGTAGAACCTTTTTGAGCGCTCACCGCCAGAGGCGGTGGATATAATTGATTATAGTGAGCACAGATCAGAAACCCTTTTAGCACTTGGTATTGAAACTTATGCAACTCTCGCCTCAATTTTTGTTCTTGCCCAAGTTCTTGCACATTCAAGCATTGGAATAGGCAGTTCTATTCAACATTGGCTTTCACAATCTGGCATGAGTGTGTGGACTATTGCCGTAGCCTCTTATGTTGGAACACTTTTAACTGAGGCTGCTTCATGGGCTTCTGCCGCAACACCAATTGTACATTCTCAAGCACCTACTCATCTTGCCGCTTGGGCTCTTGGTTCCGGCATTTTTGCAGGGAGTTCCAGTCTGGTAACTGCTGCCTCAGCGGGAATTATTCTTAGTCAAGAAACTAAAAATTATCCCGAGGGTTCGAGAATTACTTTTGGTTCTTATGTGATTTTTGGGTTGCTTTTTAGTATATTTATACTAGGTTACTATATATTAGTCTTGTCTTTATTTTTTTACTGATGTATTTAAAAAATTTAATACAATGAGGGGAGGTGAAAATTATGGCTACAAATCAAGAAGAAACAAAGAAGGAAGAAAAAAAAGGACCACCACCACACGACTTACCACCTCATCTTTTAAAGGAGCTATTTGATTTAAAAGAAAAGGTTGGGCGACTAGAGGGGCAAATGGATGTTTTACTCCGCTTGAAAGATAAGTAATGTTGTTTGCACGACTCAAAAATTTTTGAGGATGAGTGGGTTGTGGCGGCTACGGCGATTTATTTTCTTTTTAGATTCACTTTTTTCACCGTAGTCGCCAATGTTACTGATTTTAATGAAGTTTTGATCAAATAAGTTTGATCTTTGTTGTAATTTTAGTTTTTATACATAAAAAATTATTCTTGGGGTGCTAGAAAATCTGATAAACTTATCAGTCATAGGGTTTGAAAGAAAATAATCTATCTATCAAAGTTTGGTATATAATACTTCTTGGTGGACAGCTGGTAAAAAGTTCTAATTCTGTTCACCAACGAGCTCACTTTCTTAACTAATTATGATATTCAACAAACACCTACTGCAGCACACGGTGCAAAGAACCATAGAGATTGGGCTGCAAAAAGCAACTCTTGAGCTCCTGGACAATTTAGGCGTTACTTCAATTTCCAAAATTGGAAATGTTCCAGAAGATGGACCGCTGTTAATTATCTCAAACCATACAGGAGTGTTTGACAGTCTTTTGCTTTTCAGTCAAATTTCCCGGGCAGACTTTCATTTTATTGGGCTTTCCCATTATGCTATTTTTGGTCCGAAGGTCACCGAAAGATTATTGCCAATTTACAGAGTGAGAAAGCTCAACCATAAAATCTATGAATACCCGCTATGTTTACAAATTAATGGGAAAAAACCCGTAAATCTTACTGTCGCCGAAATAAGATTGAGAAATAAGGAAAGTATAAGACAGGGCGCAAAACTGATAAATGACGGCAATGCGGTTTCAATTTTCCCAACAGGAGGTGGTGGCAAAGCGTTAAATGATTCGCACTGGAAAGCAGGAGTTGGTTTTCTTGTAAAACAGATCACAAACCCGCTGACAAGAGTTGTTTTTGTGCAAATCAAAGGAACAAGGATGTCTGACCTGGTTGCATATTTACATCCATTTATTCGTAAGTTGTTTTTCAGACCAAGACTAATTTCAATTTATTTTAGTGAGCCTAGACTCCTAACAGATTTAGTAGATCAAAAAGATGACGGAAAGACAATTGCTCGAAAACTAGAAAAAATATATCAAGACGCATGGAAATAAAATAATGCCTGCGCTAGCAGCAGGCTTATTTCATTTAGCAGCAATCTCCTTCTTCACCGCAACAACCTCCACAAAGTTCTTTGATTGCACCCAGCTTTTTTTCCAAGTTGGCAACATCTTCTTTTGATCCTTTTGCGTGAATAAGAAGTTCTTCACCCTTATTCTCAACCGTCACCTTAATTCCTTTCAGATGTTTAAAAAAATGCATATGTTTCACCTCCTATCACGTTTTGATTATACATCGATACATTTCAATATGTCAATAGGTAAAACAATGTCAAACACGATACGTTGATACTCGTCATTCCCGCGAAGGTGTGAATATAGACTGGATCCCCGTCTTCACGGGGATAACTACAGAATTTAATGTAGTAAATCTTTTAAAAAACTGAGGCAGCAGGAAGATATATTTTGGGTTTTAAGTGAGTAGAATACTTCTTTCCCCTTCTTTTGCGCATCGATTGCCCCAGCTTGAGTCAATAATGATAAATGGTGTGAAGTGGTTGGCTGAGACAATTTAATGTGTTCTCTTATTTCGGAAGCATTAAGGCTCTTATGTACCTTCAAAAGCGCAAGGATTAATTGACGATGTTTATCGCTTATAGATTTGAAAAACTTGAGTGATTTGGGGCTGCAACATCCGATCATATATTTATATTATTCAATATCTTATTGATACGATATTGTAACATTATTTATGCTCTACTGACTGTAACACAAAAAAATGTGTGGCTTTGTACAATGTATGATGTTAGAATATTCCCATGGAGGGTCAACTTGTCAGAACAATTACTTCAGATGGACTGGAGCTTGCGGGTTTTTTTGTAAGAGGCAAAAGTGATATTGCTGTACTGCATATTCATGGCACTGCTGGTGACTTTTATACACATAAGTTTATAGAGCTCGAAGGGCACCTTCTTTCAAAAAAAAAGATTTCATTTCTAACGGTTAATACCCGAGGCCATGGCGTGTACGCGGATATCAGAAAACACGTAAAAGGAAAGATTGAATGGTTCCCATGCGGAGGAGGGTTTGAAACATTTGAAGATTGCATTTTAGATATTCAGGCATGGATTGATTTTCTTACCAAACAAGGAATAAAAAAAATTATCCTTCAGGGACACAGCTTAGGGGCTCAAAAAGTTCTGTACTATCAATACAAAGCAAAAAATCCTCAGGTCGTAGGACAAATTCATTTATCCCCTCAAAATGACGCTGGATATATGTTGATCAAATACGGAGATCAAAAATACGGTGAAATTGATCAAACAATAAAAAAGCTCATAAAGGACGGAAAGGGTAGGGATCTGTTGCCACCAGAATTGAGCATCATTTGCCCAATGTCAGCAACAACGTATTCAGGATATCTTGTTGAAGACGGAGCCGGAACGCTTCATCCCTATCATAATCCTCATTCAAAAAACTGGAATGCTTTTGAAGATATCAAGGAAAAATCACTTGTTGTCTTTGGCGAAAATGACACATTTATCAATCATTCCTGCAAGTCAAAATCTGTTAAAGCGATTGTGGCGGTATTAAAATCAAAAAAAATAAAAGATCTCACAGTTAAAGTTATAAAAGAAGCTAATCACAGTTACATAGGCACAGAAGGTAGATTGATAAAAGCTATTTCTGACTGGTTAGAAACGATGTTTTAATATGAGAACTATTTTTATCATTCATGGCAGTTACGGCAACCCTCAGGAAAATTGGTTTCCGTGGTTAAAGGCAGAATTAGAAAAACAGGGTGAAAGCGTTACTGTCCCCCGTTTTAAAATTCCAACAAATGATCAAATGGGACATAGCTTAGATGACTGGTTGAATGAATTTGATAAATATAAAACATTAGTCAATGATAAAACGATTTTCGTCGCTCATAGTCGAGGATGTTCTTTCACATTTCAACTTCTTCCGAAGCTAGGAGTTAGAATCGATAGTCTTTTTTTGGTGGGTCCATTCGTTGACTACGATCAGTGGAGACCTGACATATACTCTGAATATGACTCATTTCAAGCAAAGCCCTACTTATGGAAAAGACTGCGTCAACTTGTGAGGCATGTTGAAGTTTTTCAATCAACCGATGATGTGATCCCTGTGTCCGAAGGACAATTTATTGCAGATTGGTTGAAGGCTGAAATTCATATATTTAAGAATGCAGGACATTTTAATGTAGCAACATATCCAAAGTTCACTCAGTTTCCTGAGCTATTGGACCGGGTTAAATTAAGGCTCTAATTTGATATACTTACCTTATGAAATTCGTTCTGTTTCACGGCTCATTTGGAAGTCCTGATGAGAATTGGTTTCCTCAGTTGAAACGCAAACTTGAGGAACTTGGTCAAACAGTGATCGTCCCGAAGTTTCCGGTAGAAGACTGGGGTGCGATGACAAAAAAAGGTCCTCACCAGACTCTTAAAAATCAAAGCCTTCAGAATTGGTTTAAAACATTTGAGAAGATTTTATCCACTCTTGAGGGAAAAGACAAACTTTGCTTTGTCGGCCATTCACTCGGACCATTGTTTATCGTACACGTTGTACAAAAATATAATATTCAACTTGACTGTGCAATTTTTGTAAGCCCATTTCTTGAGAATCCCCCCGGTGTTTGGCAATTTGATCTTGTCAACAAGACGTTTTATTCCGTTGGATTTGATTTTGAAAAACTAAAAAAACTCATTCCGGTATCATATGTGCTTCATTCCGATAGTGACCCTTATGTAAACATGAATCAATCAGTCCTTTTCGGAAAGGCTATGGACAGTTCAATTATTTTTGTCCGCAAAGCCGGCCATATGGGCGGAGATGTTAAACTGGGAGAATTTCCTCTTGTTTTCGATTTGTGCACTACGCGACTTGACTTATCCTTATACCAAACATACATTTTGCATTATACAAATATGCATTCGTCAAACTATATCAGAAGTAAATATCCGACGGTCATTCACCTGAAGCCGGAGGATATCGATGATGAGGGTAACTTCCATTTTAAAAACCTGAAAAAAAACGGATTTGCAACTTTTATGAGCGGAACCAAGGATTGGAATCCCCTCTCAAAATACTATAAAGAAGGAAGAGTGGCTGCAAAAAGACTGGAAAACCTTACTCGAGTAGTTCTCGTAGAAAAACTTTCTCATTTAAAGAGAAAGAACCTTCTTGAACAGATCAAATTGGACATCTTGGGAGGAATACAGGTTTATTTGTGTATGCTTGATGACATTAAGCAGTATGGGACAGAACCGGACTTCGGCATTTGGGACGATGACTACACATGCACCATAATATATGATGATTTCGTTAAAAAGCATATGAAAGAATTTGTTTTAAATAGTCAAATGGAATCTTTGGAAAAAGCCCGAAAATGGAAAGATATCATCTTGAAAAAAGCTATTCGGATAAACAATTCCGACGTTGACATTAAAAAGTTCATAATTGAACACTCTGCCTGATATAATTAATCGACCGGTAAGCCGATGTAGCTCAGTTGGTAGAGCAGCTGTATCGTAAACAGCAGGTCGTCGGTTCGACTCCGATCGTCGGCTCATATGTCAAGACTGGAAAAACACAGACAAAAACAATTCACCTATCAATTATTTTTGGTAGTTGCACTTACCATTGGCTTTATTGTTTTTTTATTTACTTTTGGTTTTAAACTGTTGGTTAATGGATCGTTATTTTTAAACCAACTTGCAAACTCTCCCTCTTCAAAAGTCACGACTGAAATTAGTGATAATGTCTTGACAAGCCTCAATATTGATCCTCTCCCTCCTGCAACCAGCAGTGCAAGATTACTTGTCTCAGGAAGTACGGTAAATTTTGATCAGGTTGAAATCTACGTTAATAGTGAAAGGATGACGGATGCCCAAGTGGTGGGAGATGTATTTTCTGAGGAGATTTCGGGCCTTGAAAAAGGAGAAAATACTGTTTATGTTATCGCGAAGTCGAAAAGCGGAAAGACAACTAAAAAATCTCGTATCTTTACCGTAGTTTTAAAAACGGAGAAGCCGAATCTTGAAATAACTGAACCTTCAGATAATTCAAAATCTTCAAAACAGGAAATCAAGATTGCGGGCAAAACCGATAAGGAAACCTTTATCCGTATCAACGGCCAACCCGCGGTTGTTGATGCTCAGGGAGTCTTTCAACAGCTCTATAAATTGTCAGAAGGTGAAAATAAAATTGAAATTGTTGCCGAAGATGTTGTTGGAAACACAGAATCAAAAACAATCACGGTCACTTATGCAAAGGATGACTGACATACGAAGCTGCTATAAACTGCATCAACAAAAATAGAATAAAAGGATGAAGAAGAGCATTATCTCCGAATGAAATCAGTGAAATAAACACAAGAAGAATTCCCGAAAGAAATGAAAGAGAGAATAAAGAATATAAAACAAACAGGAATAATAAAAAACCTATTCCCCCAGTCGCGGCAAGAATGGTAATAAAGCTGGAATGAAACGATGATGCGGCATGCGATGCTTCTGTATAGATATCTGTTCTATTTTCACCTCTTGCAAAGCCTACCCGGTTATATCCTACGCCAAAATATGGATTTTTCCTCCAGATATCGACGCCCTGTTTTGCATTGTCAATCCGGGTAAAAATTGAAAAGGTACGAAGCAAATTTATTCCGACTCCCTCTGGCTTCGGGATAAGAGCAATAACCACACCAAACATAATGAGAAATAATCCCATGTATAACCATTTTTTTTTCAATACTAAATAGAGAACTGTTACGATCGCAAAAGCTATATAGGCAATTCTCGAGAATGTGAGACCTAACAATACAGAACTCAGGCCAATCAGCGCATATTTTATATATTTGAATATGTTATGAGAACTGTGCAACTCAAGTAAATAGTAAAAAAATAAACCAAATGCAGCTGCGGCCAAATACGGTTCAAAATAAACTCCAAAAACTCTGTATAAATGTGGGTCCCATCCCAGATATAGTAAATTCCTTAAATTTGGATAAAGAGTATACTGTATAAAGGCAGATATAATCGTTATGCACGATATAATCATTATTCCTCTTTGTAAATGCCTTACACTGCGTACTTCAGTCATAAAATAATAGATTATGTAGGGAATTGAAAACAAGTAGGTCAAAAGCCTGAAGTAATACAGAAGCGCTACTGCGTTTTCAAGAGGTTGATACAAGTTTGAATTTAGTTGTAACCCAAACAACATAAAAAAAGAAAAAATTCCTAATGGAATGGTGACCTTTGCAAAGTACCTGAGCGGCTCAAATTTATATTTAAAAAATAATCCAACCAAAAGAAATACAAAGGGTATTTCGTAAAAATACATATTGATGTGCTGATTGAGAAACGACATCCTTCCCAACTGACCGAGTAAAAAAAGAAATGTGCTTGCGTAGTAGAGAAACAAAATTATCATAGATTATGATTGTTTAATCTGTATTTAACTGATACAACTTAGCCCGCACAAGAAAAGAATGAAAACTCATCAGAAATGAATATACGAATCCTTGTGGACCATCAAAAAAGCCCAGATAGACAAAATAATTTAAAATAAATTTAAAGACAGGATATATAACCATCTCAAAAGCGCCTGCCTGAACATGTGCTTCATGTAGTTCCTGCGCTCTGATACCGCTGTAGACATTTATATCAGAAATAAATTCTTTAAGTGTGGGATGCGGATAATGATTTATGTAGGCCAAAGGGCCACCTACGCGGTGTACCAGTGGCCGATCAGGGATGAACTCCTCATGTACTTTCCCCCCCCATTTTCCGCTTCCTTTTTTAATAAGCCTTATGAGACCTCGATTTCTCAGTTTTAATATTTCGCCGTACTTTAACTCCTGGCTCCAAAAATAATCCCTTCTTTTCAAGAAGTAGGAACTAGTATCATTCTCAGGGGCGCCAATCGACGAAATGATCTCTTTTTGAAGCTCATCCGATACCTCTTCATCTGCATCCAGAAACAGTATCCATTCGTACGAAGCTTGCTTCATCGCCCAGTTTCTCTGCGTCGCAAAGTCGCCGTTTGATTCATGTTTAATAATTTGAATTTTAGAATTGATTTGTGATTGGTGATTTGTCATTTGACATTTTTCAACCGTCATGTCCGTCGATCCATCATCCACCACAATAATTTCATCACAAAATGCCAAGGACTTGATTGCCCTTTCAATATTTGTTTCTTCATTCTTCGTGAGAATGATGCTGGTTATCTTTTGCATAACGAAATATAAAGATTTTTTATTTCCGTGGCTGATTTTTTGCTGTCAAAAAATTTTTCCGCCCGTACTCTTCCCATTGTACCAAGTTTTAAGCGCGCTTTTTTATCCTTTATCAAATTAATGAGGCTGTTTGCCAATCCGTCTATATCTCCCTCTTCTTTTATCACTTCCGAACTGATAATTTCTGTTATAGTTCCAGTATCATAAGTAACTATTGGTAGACCTGATGCCATTGCCTCAACAAATACCATGCCGTACTGTTCCTCCCAGGTATTAGTCCTTTTGGAGGGAAGAAGTACAATATCTGCATATTGATATATTTTTGGCATTTCTTCGTACTTTTTTGTTTCAATCGAAACACAATTCTGAAAATGATCCTGTTCAATTTTCCTGAGGAGTGTTTGTTTCAGCGGCCCCTCCCCAACTATTTGCAATTTGATATTTGTGATTGATTTGTGATTTGTCATTTGCAATTTGACATTTCGGAATACTTTATAAGCGTCCATTACCCCCTTCTCCTCAACCAACCTCCCGACAAACAATATTTGAATTGGTGATTTGGATTTTGTTATTGATTTGTTATTTGTTATTTGAAATTTGAAATTTTGCAAATCCACCCCCAACCTTATAACCGATATTTTGTTTTCACTTACACCCTCCAAAATAAGGCACTCCTTTGCCCGCTCCGTATAGCATAAAAAATGGTCCGCATACTTCAAAACAAAATATTTTTTTCTTTTTTTTGCCTCAACCGTTTCGTTATTAAAAGGAATCGTTTCCCATGAAGTAACAAGAAGATATTTGATTTTGTTTTCTGATCTCAGTTTTGCAAGTTGATAAGAATAATAATAATGGGGATCAGCGGTATGAAAAATGTCAAACTGGGATGCATATTTCTCCAAACCAAATAGATTTTGGATATCTCCAAGGGTGCGGTTGGCAATGGCTCTCCCCCATCTTCCTATCAGATTGTAGTCTGACAAACTGGGAAGTCGGATCACCGGAAACGGCAACTGTGAATGAATCGAGTGCAGCGATCCAAAACCAGTTACGCCCTTAATGGCATAATTCTGACCTTCAAAATTATTGAGAAATGCGCCTCTGACAAAAGCAACTTTTATCCTGAGCGAAGTCGAAGGATTAATCATATAAGATTTTTTTTCTATTACTTATAAAGACCAGGTAAAGAAGGATAAACAGGCTTGTGATTTCACACCCTACGGTAATATATGACGACGCGATGTACGAAAAATGAGGAATAAGAAGAAGATTTGAAACGATGTTTATTACTGATAGGGTGATAAAAAGACCTATTACCATCTGTGGCCGTCCAGAAACATACAAAAGATTCATGAAGACAGAATTTAAAAGTATGAAAGGAAGTGCCCAAATAATTATGCGTATTACGCCGGCTGCTTCTTTAAAATTTCCTTTTAAGATAATAGGAAAAAAGTATGGTCCAATAAGATAGGTTCCAAGTACTACTCCAAAACCAATAATGCCCAACAATACAAGATGTTTTCGCACGGTAAGTCTCAGTCGTTGCTTCCCATCAATAATTCCTTTTGCAAGTATGGGAGTTGCAACGGTGTTATAGCTTGACGCAATAAGTATAAGCGCTTCGAGAAATTTATATCCTGAAGAATATACTCCAACTGCTTCTTTGCCTTTCAAAAATGAAAGCATCAGCACATCGATTTTAAAATATATGCCGGCAAAAAAACCTATCAAGACAAATATATACGATTTTTTCATGATCTGGATCCAGTTTCGATAATCAAAAAATATGTGGATCTTCTTGATCAATCGAGAAACTAATGCGGAGTAGATAAGCGTATAGAGCACGTAGAAACCTGCAATAGTTGCAAACATATACCTTACCTTTTGAAAAACCGTAATGCTCAAAATTATACCTCCAATCATAATCGCGTTAGTTAGGATGGATAGTGCTGAAGTTCTTGCAAGTTTTTGCGCAATGGATGTAAGAATAAGGTAAGTGCCCGATGCCATATTAAAAAATATCACGAATGATGTGAAGAATATATAAATAAGTATTTTGTGTTCATATTTAAAAACGACTGCCAGCAGCACCGTTAAAATAAATATGGTTAGTGAGAGAATGAGGCGTAGTGAGAATAACGAGTTTATCCTATCTTTTTTTTCGCTCGGCAAATATACCATACCATATGAAGTGGTACCAAAATCAACAAGCGGCCCGAATATGGATACATGAGCCCAAACGAGTGTGTAAATTCCATATTCAGCAACGGTAAGGTTGCGAATGAGGATGAGAAACAAAATAAAATTAAATACTTTTCCCAAAAACGCTGAAATGTTCATACTGAAAAAGTTGACGAGAAACGACGACCTTTGAAATGTATTCCAGATGAGTTTTTTTTCTTCCCAGAGCGTTTTTGGAGTACGTATAATCTCTCGAATAATTTGAAAGGGGCTTCCGTAACTTGCCAAAAAACGGAGTCTGTTTTTTGCAAGCCACAGATCTTTAAGCGCATTGTGAACTGAGATCTCAAAATGCAAATACGTGTGTTTTGTATCAATCCCCGCACGCATCCCATTTTTGTTGCAGCGGTATCCGTATTCCGTATCTTCGTAATACATAAAGTAAGACTCATCCAGAAATCCAATTTTTTCAACAAGCTCACTTTTGATAAGCATAAGTGAACCACATACAAAATCAGCCTTTTGAAACCTATGTGTTGGTTTAACGATAATAAGTCCGCCGCTCATGCGCCATTTGTCTATTTCTCCTCCATAATATACGACGTTCTGTTGTTTCATCGCGAGCCCCCACATATCAAAATGCTTATACCCCTCCATAAGATCTTGCGAAGATAGTTTTTCAAATGAAATGTCAGCGTTGGCAACAATAAACAGCTCACACTTGTTTTTTTGGGCACGTCTGATTCCTTCATTTACCCCTTGTGCATATCCATGACCATTTGCAGTATTGTCAATAAAATATATCTGGTAATCTTTAAAGCCAAGAGCTTCTATTTGCTTTTTAAGTCGAACCATTTCATGAACTGGCGTTTTATAGAGGACAATGACAAATCCAATTTTCATATGCAGTCGGAGATAACCCGTAACATACTGTCTCTAAATGTACTCCATGTAAACGGAACAGCACCAATCGGATTTGACGGCTTTTCATCACGACCCATAGCGGCCAGAAACTGATCTTCATCTTTAGCAATTGTTATTGCCGGATAATATTTCTGAAATTCATTGTAAAGGGGGAGATCATTTACTATTACCCGGGCGCCTATCCGAAGAGCCTCGGCAACCGGATAGCAGAATCCCTCATCATGGGAAGTATTAAGAACTGCTCGTGCTGATCGGTAGTATTCAACTAACTGGGTGTCCTCAAGATTCGATTTAAATAATAATCGATGCTTTAATTTACTAAACAACTCCGTTTTCGTAAGCTGTTCGAAAAAGATCGGCTCATGGCTTCCTAAGAGGACAAGTTTTGACAGACTGTCATGTGATAGTTTTATGTATGAATCAAAAAGCTCTAGGAGTTTTTCAATATTTTTCATCGGTTTAATAACTCCTACATAAATAAAAAAGGGGGACTTAATTGATTTACTTATTCGCTTTAATTTGAGGTGGTCTGAACCCGGATAAATCCTGACAATCTTATCCTTCGGAATTGTGGGATACTTTGAATAAATATCATTTTTGATATAGTCGCTAAATACCACTATTTTATCGGCCCCATACAATGCATATTCTGTCTGCCATTTCATTTTGATTGCATTCTGAAAGTAAGCGGGATATTTCATAAAGGCAAAATCATGAATACAGATAATGCTCTTTATCCTAAACAAACGTACAAAAGGAGGGAGTACCCCTGAAAACCCTACATAAATTCGTATTTTGTCCCAATACATTCGAAAAGGTAAAAAAAAGGATGAAAATAATTTTTTTGGAAGCAATATCTGCTGTATATCTGTAATAACTTGTTTGGCTGAATGATTCCTGCCAAAATAGTAATAAAATATTTTTAAACTATCGGTCGGGTTATTCACTCCCTGACCCCAAGTCGAAGCCACCAGTCGTTGAATCCCATTTTTGACAGGCAAACCTAACGGATAATCGCCTCCGTCCAACCCAACGCGAATTTTTGTATCTTTTCTCAAAAAGGGTAGTAACATTGATTTGTGTGCTCTAATTATATAAAATATGCCCGTCATGATGAGTACAAAACGCATTGTGTGGGAAAGACCGGATTACAAGATCATTGTGGCTCTCTTGTGTATTGTACTGGTTTTCTTTGCCGATGTGGTTTTTTTTGGGAAAGTACTGTTTGCCGGGGATAATGCGTCGATCAATGTCCCCTCAAAAGTACTGATGTTTGATATGATTCGCCGGGGCCAGCTTCCCTTATGGAACCCATATATGTTTTCAGGAACGCCATTTCTTGCTGATATTAATCTGGGGTTACTGTATCCATTAAATATTCTCTATCTGATTCTTTCACCGCTTCGCGCTCTTTCCTATATGATCATAATTGATGTGTATCTAGCCGGTGCATTTATGTATGTATACGGAAGAATAATGAAATTATCACGCT
This sequence comes from Candidatus Roizmanbacteria bacterium CG_4_10_14_0_8_um_filter_39_9, assembly GCA_002784505.1. Lineage (GTDB taxonomy): Bacteria > Patescibacteriota > Microgenomatia > UBA1406 > GWC2-37-13 > YC2-FULL-38-9. The sequence continues at coordinate 28,243 of PFLF01000043.1, read as the reverse complement.
TTGCGGCAGTTGCCTCTTCTTTGATATTTATGTTTTCCGGTTCGGTAATGACCTTTACCCTCAACACTCCCATTCTTAATAGTGTTGTGCTTATCCCGCTCATCTTAATTTTTTTGGAAATGTCAATTCAAAAAAAGTCACTTGCGTTTGTTCTAGGCATTTCGATTGTATTATCTCTTCAAATATTTGCAGGACATGCCCAATTTTTTTATTACTCATCACTACTGGTCGCAGTATATTTGCTATTTCGAAGCAATGAATCATTATTTACTAGAATAAAATTGCTTGCAACAATATTCATTCCTGTCAATTTTTTAACCGCGATACAACTCATACCTTTTCTTGAACTTACCACATTTTCAACTCGACCTGTGTTTAATTTTGCCTATGCCTCAAGCTCATCACCGGTAATATCGCTGCTTCACATGATTTTCGTCAATATATTTGGAGTGTTCAAAGACGGAACTTCGTGGGGCGCAATGGCTGACACAAATGGATATGTGGGTATTGTCCCCCTTATACTTGCAATGGTTGCTCTTATAAAGATAAAAGACAGGGTAATTACTTTCTATGGAGGAGTTGCTCTTGTTACCTTTTTAATTGCACTCGGCAAGTATTCGCCACTTTATTATCTTGCATTTTACGTTCTTCCCTTCTTTTCAAGGTTTAGGTCGCCTCCATCTATTCTTATTCTCTATTCTGTTGCTCTGTCAATGCTTGCAGGGTATGGATTTGATTATATTTTTTCAGGTAATACCGTTAATAAAAGGTTGCTAAGGCAGGCTGTTTTAATATGTTCGCCTATATTTATACTAACTTTGTTATCTCGAATATTTTTTTATAAGAAGTTCGTAAGCTTAGTTTATCTTATTAATTCAATAAAAAAAGCATCCTTTCTTACGCGCTTTCTTCATTACTCTGAATTTCAAATACATTCTATATTTAATATGTGGACGGAAAATGTAGCAATAATAATGCTTTTCGTACTCCTATTTACTTTTTTACTCTATGCAATTAAACAGTGTAGATCTCAATTATTTCGCGTTCTTCTTATTTTGCTTATTGCCGTAGACATCCTTTTTTACGCAAGAAATAACCTTCTTACCACTTTTGAAAATATCTACAAATCTCCGTCAACTCTTATATCGCGCTTGAAACAGGATCCAGAGTCGCGTATCCACACGATGACAGATGAAGGAAAAAAGCCGATATTTGAGGATAAATCTTTTTTTGAACGTGAAACTGAAAAAGCGGCCTATCTGTTGTCTCCTAATATGTCCAGCATCTATAAAATTCAATCTATTGATGGATACGGTTCTATCGTAAATAAAAACTATGCCGCCTATGTTAGGTCAGGCAGTGTTGATCCGACGCATATTGATGTTATAGCTCCAGGAGCATTTGAGCTTGACACGCTGGCCGTCAAATACGTGATTACGGGAGGAAGATATGAGAAGGAACTTTCCTCAGATCCAACATTCAAAAAGTTGTTACAAATACAAAATAAGCTGCTCGGTAAAACGTTTAGCGTGTATGAGAACAAAAATGTAAAACCTCGATCGTATTTACTTAACGATGCAGATATTGCTACCGGTTCATCAACCATTACAAGCAGTACTGAAAATTCGGTTGAAATCTCAACCACGGCATCATCCGCTGCCAAGCTTATACTCTCTGATGTATATTATCCCGGTTGGTCGGTAACCATAGATAAAAAACCCGGCACAATATACCAGTCGGGCATATTTAGAAGCGTAGACTTGTCAGAGGGAAAACACGTAGTCAGCTTTACCTATTTCCCAAAAAAGTTTATTATTGGGGCGGTTATATCCATAATAAACTGGATATACTTAATCGGATTTTTTATATTTCTTCAGGTCAAACAGCATCAAAAAGTAGATTAAAAACTCCATATACGCAAATCCAATATCGAGTAAAATCCGCAGTCCATAATCCTTGAATCCGCGATCTTTGACATATCTTGCCCAGAACATGTGAATAGGATAGAGGATTAATTTTTTGAATGAGGTCCTTTCTCCTTGAGACAATTTTCGATATGCTTCACGACGCGCATAATCTGCAAATTTTTTATAAGTCTGAGACAGATTGCGGTATGAATAATGGAATATTTTATGGGTTAAAAACCCTACTTTTCCGTTCACAATAACATGTTCGTGTACTACATTCTCAGTTATGTGTGTGCTGGCTCTTTTAAATAGACGAAGTATCCGATAATTTTCGCCCCCATAATTAATCGGTTTACCCAAAAAATGATTTTGATAGGGAATGTAGTAACCGCTTATGTTTCCGACGACTGATAACTGACGACAGACGACAGAAATAATTTCATTCTTTAATTCTTGAGAAATTATTTCATCAGCATCCAGCATCAATATCCATTCACCTTTACATTTAGATAATCCGTAGGCGCGCTGTTTTCCCAAATTCTCACTACTTCTTTTATAAATCATTGCCTTATATTTTTTTGCAATTGCTCGCGTATTGTCAGATGAATAGTCATCAACGATTACAATCTCGTCAATCAGTCCCAAAACAGACTTTAAGGAGCTGTCTATTAGTTCGCCTGAATTTTTTGTAATCATGAGAAGGGAGAGTGATTTCATATAATCATTATAATAATTATATCTGCTATAATGGGCCAAAATGAAATTTTACGCCAAACTCGTTTTTACCTATATTTTCATTCTGGGTCTCGCATTTACTTTTTTGGTCCCTCCCCTTCAAAAGCCCGATGAACACGGACACTTCAAACGGGCAATTCTTCTCAGTAAAGGGTATGTTTTTTTACTAAATGACGGAAAAAAGCTCCCAATTGAAAAAATGTACACCGATATCATTTTTGACAAAAAGCTAAACGCAATTCCCTACCATGCAAACATAAAATTTGACGCATCGTTTTATCAAAAGCCCTTATTTGCTTCCTCGGGCGACCATAAAATATTATATCTTGACCCGAAGGGAATGTTCATTCTTCCCGCAATTCCATACATTCCTCATGCCTTGGGCTTGCTCATTGCACGAATATTAAGCTTGAATGGTACGGTTGGCTTTTTCGCGGGTAGATTTTTTATGTTTCTATTTTCATTTTTCATGATGATTTTTATCTACCGCAAAACCAGAAAACCCTATGACGACATTCTCCTTTTTACCTTTTCCCTCCCCATGTTGATTCACCAGATCTCAGGTTATGGATATGACGGAATGCACTATGTGGCAGGAGCCGCGCTCTTTTGCACCTTTATAAATCTATCGCATTCTAGTTCAAATAAAGCGAAACATGTACTGTTGTTTGGAGGAAGCCTTTTATTATTTCTTCTCACCAAGCTTTCATATGAGGCTTTCTTCTTATTACTTTTTCTTATTCCTTCAAAAAATAAACTGCGGCTTTTCATGTCAGTCCTTATCCCCTACTTCGTTATCAAACTCCCCTTTTTTATATCCTCATATTACTACCGTGACAATCCGATTGGCGTTAATCCTTTAAAACAAATTGCATATATCATTCGTGATCCTTTACACTTTGCAGCAATATTTGTCACCTCATTTCTGAGTAACATAAATTTCCATGTTCAGGGAGCTATAGGCATTTTTGGCTGGCTGGATTACTCGATGAATCCATTTATGTATTTTATATGGATCGGAGCTGCGTGTTATTTGATTTATACAATTAAACTTAAGAAAAGTGATTTGCTCCCAACAACCAAACTCATTGTTCTTTTTTCTACTCCGATTTTAACGTATATGCTTATTCAAACGATCTTCTATCTTGGCTGGAAAACAGTTGGATCGTCGGTAATTGATGGCACTCAAGGAAGATATTACCTCATATTGATTCCTTATACTTTGTACTTCTGCGTACAAGCAAAGTGTAATAAACATATCAAACGTGCAGCGGTGATTACCCTAGGCTTTTTCGCACTGACATCATTAATTTGGACTATCATCACACGCTACTATTGAATTTTCTTATCACCTCCGAGATGTTTATCAGTTCCGAACTGATAAATAAATCTATAGTTTTATAGCTATAACAAGTACCGCCTCTCCTGAGCCTTTCAGACGATTAAATCCCACAAGAAACCAAAAATATATTTTCTTGATTAAGGGATAGTCTTTGCGTTTATGATTGTTGTAGCTGATGTTAAGAATTCTGAAACCATTCGATGTAAGCAAGGCAAAAAGATGTTTTGTTGAAAAGTGCCAGATGTGTTGATTGGGTAATAGTGATTCCCAGAATTTTCTTCGAACTTTAAAAACAATGTTGTCACAGTTCGGTACTCCCACAATTAACAGGCCGCCTTTTTTCAACACCTGTTTTATAAGATTAAGCTCATTATTTGGATTTTCAACATGCTCCAACACATGATTGTAAATAACTAGGTCAAATTGTACTTTGTTTTTGATAATGAAATCTTTTAGATATCCGTAATAAGCGCGTTGGCCAAATTGTTTTGTCAATACATTAAATGCCGGTCTGTTTGGCTCAATGCCAGAGACGTCAAATCCTTGAACTTGAAACACGCGCATCAAATTCCCCGATGATGCCCCAACTTCAAGAACTGATCCAGATTTTATATACACCTTGACCCTGTTTACTAGCTCTTCAAAACTATTTTGAAAGTCCTGACGGTTTTCCTCATAGTGCTCAACTTCACTTATTTCGGGCGTAACTTTTATCTTATTGTTACTTGAGAATGTTTTAAGCATCCCGCAATGTTGACACTTTGCGATTACAAGACCATTATAGTTTTTAAAAACTGTTTCGTTTCTATATATTATAGTCGGAATAAATTGTTGTTTTACAACTGAGCAAACACAGTTTGAAGAGAATAATTTATTCATTCATTTTGCGCGCAATAACAAATAATAAGTCTTCCTTGCCCTGATTCCACAGTATACCTCTAAAGAAGAAGTATAACGGAGTAAAACAAACCAAATATATGCTCTTCAGCATCTTGCGGATAACACTGCTTCCAATTCTCCCCCAGTTCCCATCAAGATTTTTTTTGAAGTCAATAAAATCTTCATGAGTTGATAGTATTTCAATGGTATATCCTGTTTTTAGAAGCAAAGTTTTCATTGATGGGGGGGTAAAGAACCACTTATGATTCTCAATAGAGAACGCATTTCATAGAAAAGGTTATTCGCAATAATTACATTATTCCAAACCTCCGAACTCTCCTAATTGTAGCACAGAAGCGGTTGCCTATCATCAACTATGCGCCTCATAATTTCACATGCCCAAAACATCTTGTCCACTGTGTCGTTGCAGTTCGGTAATTGCAAATCAAGTTGATCAATATAAATATTACCGATGTGTTCCATGTAATCTTCTTTTTTTATATCCTCAACCATCAAAAACGCAGATTGATAAGTATTATAAAAGTAGTTTTGATTATTTTGCAGGAAAAACGAATGAAACTCCTATCAGGGCGCGTGCAAAAAAAATTCTCCTAAATCTAAAAAGTATCAATCCATCAGGGACTAGCTTGTTGGATGTTGGGTCGGGATACGGATATTTTGCCAATGAAGCCCTTGATATTGGCCTTAACGTTTCTGCAGTTGAACCTTCAGGCTCTTTTTATAATGTTCCCATTTATAAATCAATCAAAAAATTGTATAAAACAAGTTTTGAAATATATGCAAAGAGTCATCAAAATATAAAATACGATTTTATTACATTCATTCATGTGATCGAACATGTTTCAAATCCAAAAAAATTGATGAAGGACGCATGTAAATTATTGTCCCCAGATGGTATTTTATATATTGAGACACCCAATTTGGACAGTCATTTATATAAGGCTGAGCAAAACAATTATACCTTCCTCACTCCACCTGATCATTTGTGGATTTTTTCTAAAAAAACAATTAAGACTATTACTCCGCCGAGATGTCAAATAGACAAAGTGTCAACATATAGCTACCCGGAACATCTTATGGGGATAATTAAAGCCATATTTAAATCAGGAAACTCACATGCCTATCGAACCGTTGTACCAGTCCAATTCCAACCTACGCGGTTAGAATTGGGGCATTCGGGTAGGCCCGATGAGGCTAAAAAAGTCAGTTATTCTTCCTTGCGCCTAATAAAATATCTACTATTTGACAGATGTATTGCCCCGCTTTTTTATCGCCTGCTAAACCTACACTACCATGGGTCTATCCTGGAGCTTTATATCAAGAAAAAATAGGGTAAATGTAGCATAGAGTCCATTGTAGTATTTTAATTCATTAATTAGAAAGAAGTTAATGAAAAAAATATTCAGTATTTTAATCCTTCTTACTATTTTTCATTTAAATACGCAGTTTATTCATGCATTTGAATCGTTTGTTCCCGATTCTTCCAACCCTTTGAGCGTTGTATCAAACTACTCAGGTTGGAATGAAACAGGAGTAATGCAATCATCAATCATTTTTGAAAATGGAGAATATAAAATGTGGTACACCTCGGTAGGGGCGGGACTTCGAATCGCCTATGCAACATCGAGTGATGGCATCCATTGGCAAGGAGCTAAATTATTTGATTTCCTAAATGGTCAGGATATTCATGATCCTTCAATGTATAGAGTAGGTGAAACATATCTGTTGTACTTCGCAACAACTCCCTCGGGTGAGCACACAAGAATAATGAAAATCGAGTCATCAAACGGCGTTGATTTTGATGCTTCAACATTGCGGACGATTTTGCTTCCGGAGCTAAGTTGGGAGAGAGATGGGGTTTCATCACCCACCATATATTTTGAAAATAAAACGTATTTTCTGTTTTATACCGCATTAAACGGTAACTGGAAAACGGGTTTAGCCACTTCTTCTGATGGAGTCAATTTTAGTAAATGTGGCAATTATTTTCTCGATCAAGATTCGGTTCCGAAGTCCTTCATAAAAGATGGGGTTTCATACTATTTATTTTTCCACTCGCCGCGGGGAATTGAATATGTTGAAACTCATGCTCCCCTTTCCTGTACTTCCCAGTGGATAAACCGTACCACGATTATGTCCTCTTCATACTTTCCTTTTGTCTTTCAAAAAGATAATGAGCTAATGCTTTATTACGGAACTCCCTCTGGCGACTGGAAATTGAATCTTGCAATATCCTTAAATCCTCTCCCCACTCCAACTCCTACGCCACTTCCAAAGCATCCCCTTATTCTTATCCCCGGTATGTTTGCCTCTTGGAATAAGGAGGCGCTCTTTCATAATGCTCAAGTCGCCCAATCTCAATGGAGCATGAATCCGATGGTAAACGAGTATAAGGGAATTGAACAGACATTAAATAATCTTGGATATGTGAAAAATACTGACTATCGTTTCTTTAACTATGACTGGAGACAGTCGGCTGAAAAAACGGCAGATGAATTATATTCTTATATCCAAAACAAGCAATATACTCAGAAACCGATTCTCATCGGCCACTCTCTGGGAGGGTTTATCAGCCGCATATATCTTCAAAAATACGGACCCTCACAAATTAATAAAGTTTTAACCGTCGGTGCTCCGCATGGAGGAACGGCTTTTGCCTATAAGCCGGTAGAGGCAGGGGAAATCGAAACAGGCGACACATTTGAATGGTTGGGCCAGAAAATGATACTGCAACTTTACCGAAACGGAATTGATTCAGATAAACAAATAATAAATAGTTACTTCCCAATTGCTCAAAATCTTTTGCCGCTTCAAAATTACTTAATGAGAGATGGCACCATTATTGCCAACTCCTCACTTTTCATGCAAAATTCATTACCCCTTTTGTATCAAATTCCCAATTCTCAAACACTTGCTTCATTGCAAACCATAGCGGGTGACTCAATTGACACGCTGAGTGGTTACAAATTGTCAAATAGATCTGTAATGGATCGACTGTTGGATATATATGTTGATGGAAGACCGACCGAAAGATTAACAACGAATGGTGATAATTTAGTCATAAATAGTTCTGCAGCGATCGGCAACAACCCAATCTTTACGAATCTCAATCATGGTGAACTAATGTACACCGTTCGGGGAATTAAAGCAATTTTGCAAGCTGCAAATATATCTTTCGCAGAACCTGACGTCGCTGAGAGTAATAAAACTCAAATCAGTCCATCCCTTATTTTTCTTATGTTGTCTCCTGCAAAACTTCAGGTCGTTCATGACAACAAAACATATGATGAAAATGAGGGACAATTATTTATCGAAAATGCTCAGTCCGGTAATTACCTACTGAGAGTAATCGGACAGGAAAAAGGGAGATATACCATTTTTATTGGGCAGTTAGGGTCAAATAAAGATATGTGGAATCGGATTGAAGGAGAGATCACCCAGGATCCTCCGACTAATCAAATTGACACATACCAAATCGAATCCAACTCTCAAATGCCTTCCTTTCCCCTATCTGCAACGCCTGCTCTATTTGATGAGCTTGCTCTATATTTGACGGATATAAATAAAACACTAAAAAAAACCGATATAGCAAAATCAATAAGCAATATCAAATTTGCAAAACAATTTTACTCAGTCCAAAATAAGGGCAGACTTAAATCCTCACTCCTACTTACCCATCAGCAACTGTTTCTCGCATATCAAAAATCAAATATAAACGAGAAGGCAAAAATATTTTATGCAATAGAAAAACTGGAAGAAGTATATGGAAAAGTATTAGAAAACTATAATTTTGGGATTGTCCCATCAAGGCTAAGCAAAAGTATCGCCGTCTCAAAGAAACTCATTTCTCCTCTACAAAATTATTTGTTACAAATGAAAGGCCGCGGAAAAGCAGTACAAAAAAATGCTCTTCAACTCATTGAAATTGAAAAGCGGACACAACTTGCAGAAGATGCGATGACTCAAAAAAAATATACACAAGCTGAAATATATATAAAATCAATTCAAAAGATTCAAAAAGATGTGAGAAATATGTAAATAATGAATATATTTAGTAAAAATATACTAGTTGTTTGGGGTATCATAACAAGGTTATATATGTCTGTAAAAACTACTACGAAAGTCTGTAGCATTTGCATAATTTATGTACATAGAGCTCTGTGTGCAACCATCCAGCCAATAAATCTCGCAAGAGGTAAGGGCTGGATTTTAGTATGGCTTTCAACTCGTTAAAAATTTATGCAAACAATTTTGAGGGGAGGTGAAAAAATAAATGAAAAAGATAATCGTATCAACAATCGCATTAGTAGTGGTATTGGCGGCATTAGGATCAGGAGCATATGCTCTTTGGACAACGACTGCCACGGCTCAAAACATTAGAATAGATGCGGGTACTATCGGACTATTAGTATCAACTGACGGCACATCATATGGGTCAACGGCAAATTTTAGCGCCATAACAACGTTTTCAAACATAATGCCAAATTACAATACTACCTGTACTTCTTATATCCCGGTCTATCTGCGTAACTCAAGTTCTGCAGATATTACTTTGGCTATTGATGCACAGCTCACAAGTATGAGTAATACAACATGGTGGAATTCAACTGAAATGGCTAATACCACGTATGTTAAGTTTGGCGAATCAGGATGGGCACCTAGCAGTGCAAATGAGAAGATTGGCACTTGGATAGCCGTATCTACCCCAACTAATGTAACAATCGCAAAAGGAGCAGATAAGACGATGTACATGTGTTTGAACACAGACGCAAGCTTTCCACAAGCTTTGGCTGGCACAAGCACGTACTCAACTTGGTTGCTCACTGGAACACAAATGTAATTTTTGACTTGATTAAGCATTCACTAACATCATGAGTTAACCATGATGTTAGATGAGCGTTTAATAGAAAAGAAAGTTAACTGATAAATGGTTTCGTATTTACTTGTGTATGACAATATTTAAGAAAATAATTAATATAGCCGAATGGATCGTGTGCATAGTTATCCTAGCACTGTGTCTTCTTGTTGCAGCCCCCATACTTCCAACCAGATATAAGATCCAACCGTTTGTCGTCATAACCGGATCAATGAAGCCTAACATCCAAATTGGATCAGTTGCATTTGTTCAGAATGCACCTTACTCTGATTTAAAAAAAGGTGATATTATTGCTTTTGAAAACCCAGGTAATAAAAGTCAGGTGATCATCCACCGTATGGTCAATATTAAGCCAACTGTATTGGGTAATAGGGCTGTGCCTTTTTTCATTACTAAGGGAGATGCAAATTCATCAAAGGATGTGTGGGAAGTAGTGCCGGGTGCGATAAAAGGAAAGTATATAACGTCTATCCCCTATTTAGGTTATGCTCTGACTGAGGTAAAAAAACCTCTTGGATTTTTATTGATTATCGGCATTCCCTCCATTGTCCTTATTTTTATATTTGCTTTTCAACTAGTCGTAGGCATACTCGAAGAGATGCGCAAAAAACGCAGTGAAGAAAATAAACCAATAAAAACGCCGCACACTGTTGTTGGGATTCTTATTTTTCTTTTCTTACCTCTGAGTATTTTTTCATACAAGACAATTAATGCTTTATGGTTAAAAAACATTGATGCATCCGGTATAAGCATTTCAGCTAAAGACTTTGTCCCGCCTCCTGTACCTTTACTTCGCTCCCCGGCAAATAATACCATCATGAATAGCGCTGGGTTACAACAAACTTGGCAATATGTAGTAGATGAACACGGGTCAAATCCTGTTACGTATTATTATGAAAGTTGCGGAGTTGATCCACAATTGTATGCAGGTCAAATCTGCCCTGCCGGCCAAGTGCGTTATACCGCAACCTATACCATCGCAAATAAACAAACAATAGGTGGTGAAGAGCGGATAGTTAAAAATGCAAGCGGCGCACCTGATGGCATATTTTGGTGGCGGGTACAGGCAATAGACACAGTCGGCAACAGAAGTGCGTGGAGTGAAGTCTGGAAACTGACCCTTGACAGCACCAAGCCTTTAAAACCGCAAGTAAAAACAATTTATAAAGGCCATAATTCATCTACATGGACTGAGGTCGGCTGCGGCGGTTTTACCAATGATACCCATATAACAATCGAGTGGTATCCGAGTACAGATCCAAATATAGACTATTATTGGTTTGGTACTAAATCCAATACCAAACATGCCAAGGTTTATCATCCAACTACTCAATATTTTGGAAACATGACGCCTGGTAATAATCCATATTCATATACAATCATAGCGGTTGATAAAGCTGGCAATGAGAGCGTTATATCTAATAGCTGCGGACTCACTCTTGATCAAGTAGCCCCATCATCCCTCTCCCTTTCAATTGAGGGCTCATATACAAAAGCCGTTGAAGAGAAATTTACAAACGGAGGTTTGGAAAGCGGATTAACCGGGTGGACAACAGCTGGAGATGTGGCAATTACAACGGGGGATATCATTACCCAACCATTTCCAGAGACAGACTTAGTGATTAATCCATATGATGGTTCATCGTCTATGGCGCGTATCGGTAATTATGCCTATCCTTCAGATGAAGGAAATAAAGTTTGGGAAAATAGACTCATGCAATCAGTATCAGGAGGAGCTAAGGGTCTGTCGCTTCATTATAACTATGCCTCCTATGATAATGCATTTGACGATCCCGGGTTTTTTATCCGGCTAAACGGCCAGGAAATATTCAAGACGGATCCATCGGTTCTCAGTACGGCAGATTTTGGAGTTGCGCGAAATACCGGTTGGCAGCAGTTTTCTTATGACCTGAGTGATTATGCAAATAGTGACAAACTTAATCTTGCAATTTATGCGGGTAATACTACTGATAATACCCTTCAATCTTGGGCATACGTAGATGCGATAACCACATATTTTGTATCTGCCCCAGGACATGCAACATATACTCTCGTCGGAAGTGATGCGCTTTCCGGTATAAACCATTATGAATATCGCATTGGGGGGGAATCGTGGCAGCAAACTTCCTCGACATTCCAAGTTACAGAACATGGGGATCATTGGGTCGAATACTACGCAGTTGATAATGCGGGAAACAATAGCTCCATCTACCGTGTCCAGGTCATCACTGATAATCAAGCTCCTGCGACAATAAATGATCTTGGAGTTGCTGAGATTCGCATAAACACGGCAACCCTTACTTGGACCTCCCCTGGTAACAACGGTTCTTCAGGACGAGCGGCGAAGTACGATATCCGGTATTCTACCTCCCCTATCATAACCGAAGACAATTTTAATTCCGCAACATCTGCAGGCAAGATACCGGTTCCGCAAGAAGCGGGCTTGAATGAGTCAGTAGAAATCCTAGGACTTAATCCTTCAACCGCCTATTACTTTGCAATCCGTGCGGCAGATGAAGCGCCGAACTGGTCAGGAATTGATACAACTACAGGGACGACAACCGCGCTTGCACCTTTAACAAGCGTGACAGCTGGCGATATTGTTATCAACGAACTCATGTGGATGGGAACAAGTGTTTCAACTGCCGACGAATGGATCGAACTTCGCAATATGACTGATAGGACTATAGATTTATCCGGCTTTAAAATCCAGAAATATAATGGTACAACCTATGCAGATATGGTTACCCTTCCTTCTTCCTCCGTAGCTCCTCACAGCTATTTCCTTATCACAAATTATGCTCCTGGAACTGCGGGCAGTCAATTAAAATCATCCGTAACCGCAGATCTGGTGACCACGTCGGTTGCTCTTGCAGCCGGACATTTACAACTACAGCTGACTGATCCATTAAGCAATGTGCTTGATACGGCATGGGACTACACTTACGACCTTTCAACTGGAGAGGGTGAAGGTTTATATGATGCAATCGATCTTAAATATTATTCGATGGAGCGGACATCGGTGCCGGGAATCGGAATGGATCCTTTAAACTGGTACTCATGTATTGACAGTGCATCGCGCACAGAGTTTTTTACCACGGGCACCGTTGGATCTGACGTAAGGGGAACTCCCCGGACTGAAAACCGTTCGGAAAACGAACCATTGGCCCACCTGACAACTTCTGTAAGGCCAACTCCCACCGTTAGTGCAACGCCTGAGGCAACTCTTACCTTGGCAGATGATAGAAAAACGGTATCATTCTCCGTACAAAATATCGCCGACTATGACAAACTCTCATATGAATTAAGTTATGACGCATTCAGCATCGCAAAAGGACTGGTAGGATCGGATGTTGATATTTCTTCGCTTGATAAGTATGAAAAGACTGATCTTGACCTAGCCACCTGTTCGGGTGAAGTCTGCACCTACGATACTGATGTAAAAAATGTTAAATTGATTATTATTTTGACGGACAAAGATGGAGTGAAAATAACTTTGGAGGAAAACTTATAATATGAAAAGGATTTTTTTAACAGTGCTTATCGGACTAGGGGTACTGTTTCTAACTCAAACTGCCTTTGCCGCAGATGATAATATAAGCTGTACCGACTCAGGTTGTACTCCTTCAACAATCACCCATTTTTTCTCCTCATCCGAAGTATGGTATCCGGGTAAAACGTTAACAAAGACAATTCAAATTACCAATACGAGTGGTTCAAGCCAAAAAATCGGCGCAGATACATCTGGCGAAACAACAACAGGTGGTCTGGATCAAGTGATGAATCTTGTCATTACCAGATCTGACAGTACAACAGCATGGACCGGCTTATTGAGCGCATTTTATACCAATGGAGAAACTGAGTTATTATCCAGTTTGGGTAATGGGTCAAGTGAGACATTTGCATTTGCATTAACCATGGACACTGACGCTGGAAATGAGTATCAAAATACTTCTACCCAATTTGATCTAACAATGAGCTTTATATCTCCGTTGACCGGCAAGACGTCGTCTCTTTCCACTTCTTGTACTAACTCGGACTTTGATGCCATTATGGAGTTAAAATATGATGGGGTCGTTCAGTCCGGCATCAATGTCAAATTTACTTATAAAGGAGAAGTTAAGGAAGCGGTAACCGGTTCAAATGGAAAAGCGCAGGTCGGGTATACCCATACCGGAGACGATACGGTAAAGGCGGAGCCTGAGAATGGGTATCCGTCAAAGAGTGTGACTATCAATGCCTCAAGCTGTAGTACTTCTTCATCATCATCCTCATCAAGCTCTGGAAGTGTTTTAGGAGCCACCTCCCGATTTTTTGCTCCTTTCACAGGAGGACAGGTTGAGGGAGTTTCAACAGAAACCACGCCTACTCTATCAGGCGGTTCTTCCTCATCCTCATCATCTACCGGTCAAGTAGAAGGCGCATCAATCACATGTAATCTTATCTGGTGGCAGATACTTCTGGGTGAGGGACTTTTTGCAGCTTTGTACTATTTCCGCTTTGTAAAAGATATGAGTAAAAAGGCTCCAAAATTAGGAGGAGCTTTGATTGCTGCTTTATCGTTTCTCATCTTTAGACTGATGAACAAATGCCTTACCTATTCATATCTGCTATTTCCAAATACAATGTCTGTATTCGGCAGGTATTTTATTCTTACCGACGCTCTGATAATAGTCACCATCATGTTACTTCGGATAAGGTCTCTTCAACAACAATCTCAACAATAACCTCAATAACAAAATCCGTAGCAGCAGCACCCCCAAGTTATCACTTCCGAACTGTTAATCATTTCCGAACTGATAAATACAAAGACTAGGTTCGAGTTTTTTATTGTTTTATGACGCTTCAAAGTTAATGATTTGTTGTCTATAAGCCGTTTAATATTCTTAGTGCTACAAATAGGATGTAAATATGCCAAAGAGATTTATTCCATTCAGTGATGGAAACATATATCATGTTTATGACAAAACCGTTGAATCTATACGAATATTTTCAAACGACACTATCTCAACCAGATTCATTAATACTCTAACATATTACCGATCGCTAAAGAGCACGATGAGGTATTCGTATCTGAAAAGTTGCAGGTATGGAATAGCCGACCAAATCATGAAAAAAGTTGTTGATGAAGGGTCATTCCGCATTCAAATTCTTGCGTACTGTCTTATGCCAAATCATTATCATTTATTAGTTCGACAACTACATCCAAACGGCATTGAAGATACAATGATCAAAACGCTCATATCTATTACTCGACTGTACAATACTATTCATGATCGAAAGGGCCCCGTTTTTCTAACCCAATTTAAAGCAAAAAGAATACGATCAGAAGAACAATTACTCTTTGTATCACGCTATATTCATGTAAATCCATATACCTCCGGCCTCATCAAAAAGATTAATGGAATATATTCATATCGCTTTTCATCCATTAATGCGTATATGGGTAAAAATAATCCATATAAAATAGAAACAGAAACTATAATAAACAGTAAATTTTGCAAGGGAAAAAATGAATTGTACAAAAATTATCTTGAATCTTTAACACTTCCGAACTGTTAATCATTTCGGAAGTGTTAAACTCTTACTCAATCAACCCGCCCCATTCAACCAACGTAAATCCATTGCGGACAAACCTTTGCAACGTCTGAGGTACGGGAATCACTGAAGGCTTGACCTCAAGCGCTTTAAAGTCAAGAAATACACGGATTACTGAGTCCGGCTTTGGATTAACATCCATCGGGATAAATTTATTCATTGCCTGAGTTTGCAAAAAGCTTATTCGATAATAGGGGGCGTTTTTTTCACTCATCTTTGGAACCCAATAGGAAGTCATATCGTTTGATTCTTTTTCATTCAGCCCCATTTCATTCAACTTAGCTTTCATAAACACTCCAAGATTTTCTTTTTCAACCATCCATCCTCCGCCCACCTTCGGATATTGATTCTCAACACTTTTTCCTGACCAGTAGATGTATGGATAGGAGTTTGATTTACATGCGGCTCCTGCATATTCAGAACCAAATATTGTTTCATCAATCTTCGAACAGTCCGTATATTTCGACTGAAGGTCGGTTAAAGTTCCGTTCGGTTTTGCATTTACAAACCACCCATCATGGTAACTGGGGATTTGAGTGTTTAAAGAAAAGGGCGCTGCAAATGACAGGTGAACATTCGTTTCCTTTTCAGGATAAAGATAAATTACAGGTTTCCCGCATCCACCCATAAGTTTGAAATCATATTCACCCATTACACCCCACCTCCCCCATGCATCCTTGAAAAAGACCAGCGGGTGATCTGCAACGTAGGCCTCAAATGTCGGAATGGATTTCCCGTCATTTACTCCCTTAAACGATTCTTCGCCTTGTTCCGTTTTCACACGATATGCCAATTCATACAGAGGATGTTTTGTGTCTTTCAAAATAAAAAGCGGGTAATCTGAGGAAGAAGACACTGCCTGAAGATCTGAGTCTTTGATGAGATCAACAAGAAAAGTGCTTTGACCCCCACCACATGCTCCGGGAAATGCCGAGTCATAGGTTGCGTAAAAATCTGCCGGGATTGCTGTTGTTGAGTTGTCAAGACGCATGCCGGGGAATGTTATATAATCGGGAGACTTCGGATATTCGGATAATTTTTTTTCATTGTACAGAGCGATCTGTTTTTTATACGCAATCACTTCCTGTTCTGCAGTCGCAGCTTTTGCCAAGTAAGCGTCAACATCACTTTTTGTTGAAAGGACATAGGAATATGAAAGCCCCGTCGAATCGGCTCCGTGCAAGTACGTAGTTTTACTTAAATATGTTTTTCGGATGGCAAGATCTTTTTTTTCTTTATCGCCATAGCCTTCACCGCTCCCCCAGTCAGTTCCTCCGATGTAAAGAGTTAGCTGTGTCTGGTTTGAGGGAACAATATCAGACTTAGCAAAAGCAGTTATCGGGGACTCAAGATAGACATCATACCCATTTTTGTCTTTATTCCCGGATTTTTTGTTTTCAAGAAGGATCGAATCCTGTCTGATCAGCACAAATGGTTTTTCAACCTCAATTATTTTTGGGTGATCGGTATCAAGCGATACCGTTTTTGAAATTTTGCTTCTATCAAGGTAGGTGAAGGGATTATCCCAATCACTCTCGGGGTAGTTGACAGTTTTACTTCCCGGATCATCGAGTAAATACGTACGGTAATCTTTCGTTGCAAGCAAAAATTGCATACTGGGACCTGGTCCTTCAGACGGGCGAATCGCCAGGATCCTTGTATAATCTTTAAACTCTCCTCGTACAAACGTTCCTGCTTCATAATATACGATCGAATCGGGTACTCCGTTTTCCTTATCAATTTCTGATATTTTAAAAAGCTCTAAATCCTTAGTTATCTTTTTCACGGAGCCGGTGAAAAGAGGTTCTTTCGTCTGTTGAAGTGACGATGAAGACAACGAGGTGAATTGCAAAGATGATTGACTGTGGGAGGTTGATGCCGCCTTGGGAGCATTTGTTCGTGTTCCAAGATAATATGCTCCACCCGCAATGCCGGTGACGGCAAGAACCGCAAAAAAGACAACTAACCAACTAAAGCCTTTTTTCATAAGACGAAAATTAATAAACCTTTGTGGACCCGACAGGACTCGAACCTGTGACCTCTTCAATGTGAATGAAGCGCTCTACCAACTGAGCCACGGGTCCAAATACCTATGACTCAATTGTAATGATTTGGCTTGTTTTTTGCAACCTTGTTCATTACAATCAATGGATATGATGAGGATTTTGAAGGGTATGTTTGAGTTTGTGATGGATATATTGGAAACGGTCGTTTTTATCGGTTCCCTTTTTATTGTCGTCTATCTTTTTATTATGCAGCCAAATCAGGTTAAAGGGGCTTCGATGGATCCAACTTTTAATTCGGGTGATTATATTTTCACCAGTAAAATTACCTACAAAATGCGTGGATTTGAGCGCGGAGATGTGGTTGTGTTTAAGTCGCCAAAAAATCCTGATATTGAGTATATTAAACGAATCATCGGACTTCCCGGTGATGAGGTAATGGTAAAAGACTCAGTAGTTTCAGTTAATGGAATTGTCCTCGATGAAGGATATATTTCCGACAAAACAAACCTTTGGGAAGGCGGGTTTTCAAAAAATGGAGAACCAACCAAGGTGCCTCCGGGTGAAATATTTGTAATGGGAGATAACCGCCCTCGGTCCTCTGATTCACGTGAATTTGGGCCGGTGCCGGAATCAAGTGTAATAGGCCATGTATTTTACCGCTATTTTCCCGCAAATAAAGTGGGAACCATTAACAATCCATTTCCCGTAAAGCTACGCAGTGACATCCTCATCCTTCGAGGGTACTTTTTGAGTTTCTCCTAGTATTTTTAAGATTGATCTGAGCCTAGGAGTTGCATCCTGAAGACTCCCCGAAATCTCAATAAGACATTTTGTCTTGATCCGTGTCTGCACAACTTTTACCTTTACATCGTGTGCGATTTCAATTTCGTGAGTGAGCAGGTCTATCTCTTTTTTTTCCATGTGTTCGCCAACCGTTTTTGTTTGATACAACATCTCACGGATAAGTTCTTCAGTCTGCGAAACGGTAAATGAGTTTCCTAACACCATTTCATAGGCTTTTTCAATCTGCTCTGTCGTATGAAGGCGGGCAATGATAAAGAGGTGACTTATTGAAATAAGCTTTGAATAATACCCATCGACTACCAGATCGTTCAATTTATTCAACCGAAGAATATGACAAACATAGGACTCCTTCATTCCCAACGTTCTACTAATATCTTTTATACGAATCCCCTTGTCAACAACCAAAAAACGGAGTAATTTTGCCTTTGTAATGAAGTTTGTTTCATTTTTAATTTGCCCAACAACCGAAACAATATCTGTCTGCATGAATCTTATTGTAGCACACGAAAAGTCAAATTATTTGACGAAGACATAACGCTGACCCAACCTTTTTTTGAAGGTGACCGTACCTTTTTTAGTAGCCATGATGGTAAAATCATTTCCTAACATGGTCCCTACACCGGGCTTAAACTTTGTTCCTTTTTGTCTGATGATAATATTTCCGGGATTTACGGATTCCCCTCCAAAAAGCTTAACGCCCCGTTTTTTCGCGGCTGAATCACGGTTGCCACTTACTGCCTTTTGGGCTTTTGTATGTGCCATATTATTTTACGATCTGAATTTTAGTCAAATAAGGTCGAAATCCAGTAACCCTTCTGTAACGTACTTTAGCCTTGAATTTTGAGATTCTGAGCTTTTCACCTTTCATGTGCTCAAGCACCGTTGCCTTTGTCTTTACTGCAAGAAAGGGTGCACCAAGCTCAACATCTTTCCCCTCTTCATCAAATGTTGCCAAGGTCTCAAGTTCAATAACTTCATTCTCTTTTTGGGGCATACGGTCGACCACAAGTATATCTTCTGGCTTTACAATATACTGCTTCCCTCCTGTTTTAACAACCGAAAATTTTGTCATAAGCTTCAAGTATATACGATAAACCCCTCAAATTCAAGACTTAATATCGAGCTTGTGAGTAATTAATCTACTTTTTGGCACCTATTAAGCAATTCTCGTTTTGATGTCGGAAGCACTTGATTTAAGGTTTGTTCATTATTAGATGTTGGTTGAGATGTAATGGGTGACTTTATAATTTGACTAAAATAATACCTGTTCCCGGGAACATATTTAGATTTATCAATCGTGAGGACTTGCTTCGTGTTTGTGTCAATCTCTTCCGGATGTCGCTTGCTCAATGCGGTGTGTTTTCCAGATTGCACATCATATTCGTACACATAGATCATAATGCTCGGGGTCGGCATCAAATCTTGAATATTGTTCACATTTTTTGAATCATTGAAATATAGCCCAACTTTGGTATTGTTTTGGACCAATCTTTCGTTCAGGCATTTTATATCACGCGCCTCTCCAAATGCAATGGTTGGCTCAAGAAAAGGGTTTGGCGTGACAGTTGTCAATATCGATGTTGGAGCAACGCCTTTGGCCCGACTATTAGTATTTACTTTTTTGGAATTTATATAGTTGGTGAAAAAAATCACCACCGCTCCGATAAAAACCATTACTCCTATGACAAGGTTTCTTTTGGAAATACAGAGTTTAGAGCTGGAAATAATATTATTGTTCATAGGTGATTGTCTCGTTTAGCACTCGGGGTTCTCCCGCGGTTGGATAACTCGGCTCGATCCATTTATATGTTACGCTTATGTTTGGGGTATTGCCCGTTTGGCACATAACCGTTCTTGACGGATCCATCGGATCAATTTGAATATCATTTACCCCACAATGCACAATAATCGTTTTTTCACCACCATATGCGTTAAATTCTAAACCCACTTTATAAAGTGTATTTGATTGGAAAGAGCCATTAATACTTCCTCCACTCGCATTAAATATCAGCACTTTTGCGACAGGTTTATCACCGCAAATAGGCTTCCCCAGCACATTAGTACACCATCCATTATCCGGACAGGCGGCTACATCACATGGAGACTGTTTAACGAGGGGGGTTATCTGGGAATCTATTTCGCTCGATGCCCTACTATCAGAAGATATTTTCTGTGCATTAAAAATAAGTGAGCCGAATAAAACGATTACAATGGGGACGGCAAATGCAAGCAACATAAAGATCCGTTTATCAATACAATAAGTGTTGTTCATATACGTACTTTAACTATTGTGCCGCATTGATAGTAATTTGTCAACCTATGCTGAAGATTACGGAATCAGTGCAAAGCCTATAAGAAGCGATACAAGCATCGATCCACCGTACGAAATGAAGGGGAGTGCGATACCGGCAATGGGGAGAACTCCCATATTCATACCAATGTTTACAAACGACTGAAAAAAGATAAAAGCGATGAGCCCAATGAGATAGAGAAACGCAAAGTGTCCATCTTCATTGTCGGTATATACAAATTTGTAAGTTCGTTTAATCAAAATAATAAGCAAAATTCCGTAAAAAATCAATACGGCAGCCCCTCCTAAAAATCCAAACTGCTCAACAAGCGAAGAAAAGGCAAAATCAGTGCTATTTTCGGGCAAAAAATAGAAACGCGACTGTGTGCCAAGGCCTAACCCTCTTCCAAACATATTACCGGATCCTATAGTGATGATTGCCTGGATCATGTTATAAGCATTTGTCTGTGTTTCAACATGCGGCATGATAAAACTTAAGATCCGGTTTTTCTGATATTCCTTAAGAAAAAAACATGCTAATGGGGTAAATAGTGCTCCGGCGCCAATCATGTATCCGAGGAATTTTTTGGGAATATGTGAAAAAAATAACATAACAATAAATAAGAAAAAATAGACCATCGCATTTCCTAAATCAGGTTGTTTGAAGACGATTGCTGCCGGAATAAAGAAATACAATAAGGACTGAATAAATGAAATTACGTTCCATCTGGTCCGTGAAACACGAGCAAAAAAATCGGCCATGAATAGAATAAAAAATACTTTGAAGAACTCTGATGCCTGAAATCTAAAAAATAATAGGTCGATCCATCGCCTTGATCCTTTCACTTCAAGTCCGATGATATAGGTCAAAATCAGGAGAAAAACAAACAGCCAATAAAAAAAATGAGCATTAGTCCGAAAAAACTTCCACCCGATTTTCTTTACGACAAAGTAGGCGACAATCGCAACAATGAAGTTTAAAAGCATTGTTATTCCGAGTGACTGTTTTATGCCAAAAAGATTAAAAAAACCAAATAAAAAAATGAATAAGGAAAGAAGTAGGGTGTAAAACATAAGCGTTACTTAATACTGAGTTCCCCCGCAAACTCGATTTCTCGAGCCAATACTCTTTTTTTAAGATACTCTTCGTGCGGTGAAAATTCAATCGGTACCTGTAAAGATATATGCTCATCTGGACGGGTCCCCTTTTCCTTACGGAGTCCTTGGATCTGTCGAATAAGATCTCTTAATTTTCCTTCATGCTCAAGTTCGCGCGTTAGCGTTGTATCATATACGCAACCGACTATTTCATCTTTCGTTTCCTTATACATAACACTCTTGACATTGAGTTCTTCCCGAAGGAGTCGGGTATACTCCATTTCAAATTCTTTTACCTGGAAACTTTTTGTTTTTGGTAAAGAGATGTCAACTGAAAGAAGGGGCTGCCTGATCTTCAACTTGGCTTCTTTCCGCGCTCTTTGGCCGGACTCAACAATCAATCTTATGAGGTCCATATCCGTAATTATCTTTTCTTGAATGGGAGAGACAGCTTCAAATTTTGGCCAAGAACTCAGGTGCACTGACTTTTCATCTGTTAAATTTGTATATATTATTTCACTAATAAACGGCATAAACGGAGAAATAAGAATAGATAGATTTGTCAAAACAGTGTGAAGCGTAACATAAAAATATTCCTTGTCATTGGTGTCGTCACTATTTACCCAGATTCTATCGCGACTTCGTCTAATATACCAGGTGGAAACATCGGAAACAAACTTTTCAATTTCGGCTGCTGCTAATTTTGCATCATATGCACGAAGATGTTTCTCACAAGTATGTGCAAGCTGGGTAAGTCGAGCCAAAATCCACATATCAAGAATGTTTTTTGATCCTGTTTTATGAGTCTTAATTTTATTAATATCAATTTTTTCGAGATTTGCGTAGTCAACAAAAAATTTATAGATATTCCACAACATAAGATAAAATTGACGACGAACTTCATCGGCTTTTTTATATCCAAAAAGCATGTTATCGGCTGTGTTTTGTCTGGCAAACATCCATCTCATGACATCGGCACCGATTTTGTCGGCCCCCTCATTAAATTCAATCGAATTCCCCCAGCTTTTATGCATCGGCCTGCCATCTTCCCCTAACATTGTTGCATATCCCAGTACCCGCTTATAGGGAGGAGTGTTTTCAAGCGCTGCAGACATTGCAATCATTGCGTAGAACCAGTTTTTAAACTGACCGGGGAAAGACTCCGTAATAAAATCTGCGGAAAACCATTCTTTCCATTTTGCTTTATCGGTAAGATATAGTGGCTGCCCCTGATTGCCCTTCATGATAGTCGAATATGGAACGATGCCTGCATCGAGCCATGGATTACCCACATCATCAATGCGTAAAATCTCATTTTCACATCTGCTACACCGTATTGTTACGCTATCAATAAACGGTTTGTGGGGAGTATGCCCTTCAAAAGAATTCCAACCGGCAACCGCCTTCGATTTCAGTTCTTCCTTCGAACCTATTACTTCAAAAGTGTTGCATTTTTTACACTCATAAATGGGAAGTGCAAGCCCCCAATACCGATTCTTTTTTGAGATGAGCCAATCGTGCATGTTTTTCAGCCAGTCAAGTTCACGGTCCAAGCCAAACTCCGGCATCCATTTTATTTTTTTTGCAACCCCAATCATTCTCTCTCTCAGGGTTTGACTTTCCATCTTCGATCTTCCACCATCCATCTTCGGTTTCAAATCCATCGCTATGTACCACTCGTCTGCCACTTTCCACACTAATTCTGCCTTACAACGCCAACAGGCAGGATAACGATGTTTATACTGCAGAGTTTCGAATAGAAATTTCCCACCCTTGTGACCTTTGAGAAAATCAATTATCAGCTCAGGATGTTTCTTGGCATTTTTCCCGCTAAACTCTGCAAAACCGGGAAGGTAGCTTGCATCATCTGCGATGACCGGGATCATAGGAAGCCCTAATTTTTTACCTAACATAAAATCCTCCGTACCTGCAGAGACTGCGGTATGAACCATGCCGGTTCCTTCAGTGGTTGAGATGGGCATGATGAGGGGATCCGTTGCAACAACGGTATGAAATGTTTTGGGACAAGCTTTTTTTACGTCAGCCACAGCGGGAAGATGATCAAACGGCCCTTCATACATAAGCCCAACCAGTTCTTTTCCTAAAACGGTTTTAACAATTTTTTTGTATTCAGTTTTAAATACGGTCTCTATCAGGTCTTTTGCAATCCAAAAAAATAATCCGGTTAACCCTTGCACGAGCGAATACTCTATATTGTTGTCAACAGCAACAGCAATATTCGCAACAATAGTCCAAGGAGTTGTAGTCCAGACCAATAAATACTCATCTTTTCTCCCCACAATCGGAAACTCCACGTATACCGATTCGTGAACCACTTCTTTATAATCTTCGGTGAGCATTTCATGCTGGGAAATAGCGGTCTGACAACGGGGACACCAGGGAACCGACTCGTGGCCCTTATATATCCAACCGTTTTCATGACAGGTCTTTAAGAAATACCAGATCATAAAATTATTCTGTTCACTCATGGTAAAGTAAGAGTGCTCCCAGTCGGCAAAATACCCTAAACGTTTTGACTGTTCGGTCTGAATATCTGAAAATTTTTTCACGCGCTCTTTGCACAGTTGAACAAATTTTGCAATTGACGCTTTCGTATCCCCGGGAATAAGATTTTCAATATCTTTTTTCGTATGGAGCTTTAATTCTTTTTCCACTTCAACCTCAACCCAAAGACCCTGGCAGTCAAACCCATTCTGAAACCGTTGTCGATATCCTAAAAGATTATAAAATCGCGGCCATAAATCCTTGTATGTCCGTCCCCAGGCATGGTGTGCTCCCATTGGGTTGTTCGCCGTAATGGGACCATCAAGAAATGAAAAGGTTTTCTTTTCGCCATCATTTTTGTGAAGATATTGATCAACTACCCCATCCTTATACCAATGATCCAGTAGTTGCTTTTCTAGTTCTGGAAAATTTGGATCGACCGGTGTTGGCTTAAACATGAGGAATATTATATTATTTTTTCCTTAAAAATGCAGGAACATCGAATGCATCGTTTTCCTCAAGAAGATCTTCATCTTCCGGAATTGCTGTTTTTTCGGTTGGTTCACGTAGCTCTAGGTCATCTTCAGCCTTGGTGTCCTCCTCTTTTTTTGTCAATTCAGAAAGTGAGTTTTCTTTCTTATACCTGAAAAGTTTTACCCGTTGATCATCAAATTTAGTCGCAATAAGGGTAATTTTTACGGTGTCAACCATTTTGTCATCAATTACGGCACCGAATATGATGTCTGCGTCAGGGTCTACTGTTTTTGTAATGATTGAGGCGGCCTCATCGATTTCATTCATTGTCATGTCGGCGCCTCCCACAATATTGAACAGTACGCCTCGTGCACCCTCAATTGAAGAGTCAAGAAGTGGCGATGAAATTGCCATCTTTATTGCAGCAAGTGCCCGTTTATCTCCGCTTCCCGTTCCAATTCCCATAATGGCGGTCCCCGCATTACTCATGATCGTCCGAACGTCAGCAAAGTCCACGTTAATAAGTCCGGGAACCGTAATAAGCTCTGCAATTCCTTTTACTCCCTGATGAAGAACGGAGTCAATCTTCTTAAAAGCATCAAGAATGGGAGTCTTGCGGTCAACTACCTGCAAAATCCGTTGATTGGGAACAATAATAAGAGTGTCGACTTTGTCACGGAGTTTCATTGCTCCGTCATCAGCAGTAATTTTCCGTTTTGTACCTTCGAAATCAAAAGGCTTTGTGATGACCGCAACCGTGAGAGCCCCTGATTCTTTGGCAATTTCAGCAATAAGAGGAGCCGCTCCTGTCCCCGTCCCACCGCCTTCTCCCGCCGTGATAAACACCATATCGGCACCTGCCAACTCTTCTTTCAACTGCTCTCGTGATTCCTCAGCAGCTTGTCTACCCACCTCGGGATCCCCTCCCGACCCCAACCCTTTAGTTAAATTTTCACCTATCTGAATTTTTACTGCCGCTTTGTTATTTAGAAGCGCCTGCGCATCAGTATTTACTGCAATAAACTCGACCCCTGCTATTCCTCCCTCGGCAATCATTGAAGACAATGCGTTTCCCCCTCCACCTCCAACACCGATTACTTTTATTTTTGCAGCTTGCCCAGCGCTTGGTTTGATAAACATAGGTGTGTTAGGGAATAAATTGTTTGAAAAAATCTTTTACTTTGTCGACCGACTGTCCTACTGAAAAATCTTTGAGTATCTTGTTAAAGTTCTTAAATCCTTCCTCCTTGCTCATTATATTTTTTCTTCCATATAAAATCAATCCCACTGTAGATGCATACTGCGGGTCCAATACTTCATCAACCAGTCCGGTAACGCGGCTGGGCACTCCCACTCGTATGGGAAGCCCCACTATTTTTCGCCCCATCTCAACAACTCCGACAGTCAGCGCCCCCCCTCCGGTAATTACCAACCCGGAAGGGATATGCTCCATATAGTTGCTTTTCACTATTTCATCGCTAACAAATTTAAAAAGTTCTTCAAGTCGGGGCCCAATGATTCCATCAATGAGAAGCTTTACATCAAATTGATCAACTACCTCAGGAAGTTGAAGGTCAAGTATGTTTAGCTCTTCTATCTTCCGTTTTGTTTTATCCTGACGATGATCAAGTTTTTTACTCAAATAGAGTTTGATTTTCTCAGCTGAGTCAAGTGATACGCGAAGTCCGACCGCAATATCATTTGTAATGTGTTTTGCGCCGATTGGGATTGAGGACGAATAGGAAAGTGATCCATCCACATACAGAGCAATATCCGTTTTTCCGCCTCCAATATCAACCACTACAACTCCCAGTTCTTTTTCCGTGTCAGTCAACACCGCCTCGGCAGATGCCAATCCTGAAAAAATAAATCCATCATTTTGTACCCCGACATTTTCCATGCAACGGTCAATATTTTTTAAGTTAGTGTGGGAGGCGGTAATAAGGTGAGTATCAACTTCAAGACGAACTCCGCTCATGCCGATTGGATTTTTTATTCCCTCCTGTCCATCAACAATAAAATCTCTTGGTGAAACTTCAATTATTTGACGGGTTGTTGAAAGTGAGATTGCACGGGCCGCTTCAACTACACGGTTAATATCTGTATCGCTAATTTCTCCTTGACTATCCGCAACTGCCACAACTCCTCTTGAGTTAAGAGATGATATGTGCGGTCCACCAACGGAAACAATAGCGCTATGAACTTTTTGTCCTGCCATGCGCTCGGCTTTTTCAATACTTTCCTCAAGGGCAGAGGTTACCTTGTCAATATCTACCACCAACCCTTTTTTAACCCCACGAGATGATGTAGAATTGAACCCAATTATGCGAAGTTCATCTGTGTCTTTTGACTCGATTCCGATGATAGTCGCAATTTTCGAGCTTCCTATATCGATTGCAGAAATAATTGAATCAGCCATATGATCTTAAGTTTAAAACTCAACTATCGGTCTATCAAAACGTAAATCTATGCGCTTATATGTTTTTCCTTCGATTTTAAACTGTCTCACAATACGTTCCAGTTGGTACAACTGGATTTCTCCCGCTTTTTCAATCGAAAATTCTATTTGTTTTGATCCTATTTGTAATGCTACCATATCGCGACTGTTAATATCAACTGAATCAGGAGACAATCCAATATTTCTTACTCCTCTAATCAACATCAAGGATTTTGTTATGTCTTTTAGATCAATGATCTCCCCGACTCCTTGAAGAAGTGAGGAAATGGTTTCATAATATTTTATTGTAGGAAGGGAATAGCTTTTGGAAGCTTCCTTTTGAAGAACTCTCCCTGATTCAGAAAGCAAAAAATATCGCTTGTCCTGAAAGAGATATGCTGTCGGTATAGTCATGATGACAAAAACAGCAAGACGATTTGGATACTTTTTTTGTACTGTAACTGCACTCCACCATACATTTTGTCGAAGTAGATGCGAAGCGATCTCATTTTCAGAAGTAAAAAGTATTGAGCGTCCATTGTAAGCCTGAAGGCCGTATAAATCCTTCTGGGTATTCCCGATTATTTCGATTGATGTTATTCGTGTTGCATCATCAACCGCCCGCATACAAAGAATTAGTAAGCCGATGACAAAAACAAATGTCAGCAGGTACTTGATATTATGCATCAACGATTGTTTTAACGATGACCTGTGCGGCATTTTGTTTTAATTGAAACGGAATTTTTGAAAAATTCTTTTTATAATAGGATAGGGATTTTGCCATTTCATAGATAAGAGAAAGAAGCTCTGAATTTGCCTGTTTTTGTTCAAATGTCCGCCCTAACTGCAACGATTCAAATAATGCAGCATGCCTTTGTTGCTCTTTGTTCGCTGACCAAGGAAGAGGAATGAGAATGGCTGGTTTGCGAAGGTAAAGTAACTCAAAAAAGGTATTTGCCCCAGCGCGTCCTATAACAAAATCCGCAACCGAATATACATATCCTATCTCCGCATCAAAGAAATGCTTCACTGGAATATACCGATGCATAAGATCGGATGATATCTTTTTTTTGATACGATATGCCTTTTGATAATCGCCATATTCTTTGACGTCTCCCACCTGATGAATTACCACAAAGCGAGTCGTCAGATCGGGAATGAGATCAAAGATTTTATCATTGATGCTGTGTGAACCCAGTGATCCGCCGGTAATATAAATTACCGGAAGGGACGCGGGCACTTCAAATGGTTTCGACTGTATAGAAAATATT
>PFLF01000010.1:2627-4148 GCA_002784505.1 Candidatus Roizmanbacteria bacterium CG_4_10_14_0_8_um_filter_39_9 | reverse complement strand
ATATACAACGAGAGGTATTCAAACCCTCCAATTCCTCATAAAGAAAACATTTATTCCTGATATGTATATGCCAATTGGACATTCTAACTGGTATAAAAATAAAGCCAAAAGAAGCCAATATGATCAACAACCGGAAGATCCCGCATCAACAATCCTCGCCCTTGTACGTGCATACAAATACACGCATAATACATTATATAAGAATCTTGCAAAAAAATGTTTTAGCTGGTTTTTGGGCAATAACAGTATTGGTGAACCACTTTACGATGAAGAAGCGGGAGGATGTTATGATGGTTTGCATCCTGATCGTGTTAATTTGAATCAAGGAGCAGAGTCTCTTGTATCATATTTAATGGCAAGTACCGTTATCTCACAAATTACATAAATGAAAATTAACAAAATAAAGAATATATTTCCCGGCATTGAGGGGGCACGATTCAACATGGGTGTTTGGTATAAATCAAAAGGGGACTCTCTCTTTTTCATCGGTCGTGAGGTCTTAAAGGCTGGAGAGGTTGGAGAGCCGGATACGGGCATATTAAAGCTCTTTGAGATGGATAAGGACGGCAACTTAATCCACGAAAGATTGATTTGGAAACCACTCTATGACGGAATAAATTTAGAGGATCCCCGGGCGTTGCGGTTACCGAACGAGAACTTGATAATTGGTCTTACATGCGTTCTGAGAAATAAATCGGGACACCCAGTTCCCTTTCCCGCAATCGTAAAAATAGATTATTTAGATTCTTGGAAACAAAACCTACCACCTTTTTTGGTTATTGATACTTTTGGTCCGGGTAAGAATATTACACCCATAGATATGAATACCTTTCTTTTCCGTCCTGACTCATTCGCATATAACCACAAAATATTAGTGTTTTCGCTTGCATCACAAGTGGCTGAAAAACTGGGTGACATAGAGTTTCCAAAAGATTTGCCTTGGGCAGCATGGCGGGTGGGAACCACTATGCCACCAATATGGCTTTCCGCAAACGAAGCTCTTTTTATCATTCACGGCATCACTAAACAAATAATAGATGGAAAAGAAAAATATATATACAGCATAGGGAGAGCAAGGTTGGTTCGCCAAGGTAAAAAGTTTCGCGTCACTGTAGCACCCGAACCCATTCTTACTCCAGATAATTTTTTAGATAAAGAGGGAAAATCGCTTGTGACAGAGCTACATCCCGAATTAAGAAGAGTTGTATATTCTTGTGGAGGAGTTGTTAATAAAAATATGAACAATTCATTATTATTATATGTGAATGTGGGAGATAGAGCCACTTTTGAAGTTGAGTTGTCGCTCAATGAAATGAAAGCGGGTCTTTTTAATAGGTAAAATTTTCAAATCTACATCTACAACAATAGAGTATAATATACCGTATTAGCCCCATCACTTATTGCTATGAATATAGATTGGACTCAAGAATTTGAAATATTTTATAAACAATTTTCTACTCGTGAATATAAAAAAGGGGAAATGCTCATCCGGGCAGATGATAATCCGCAAGGGATCTTTTG
>PFLF01000010.1:0-2552 GCA_002784505.1 Candidatus Roizmanbacteria bacterium CG_4_10_14_0_8_um_filter_39_9 | reverse complement strand
GCGCCGAACATATATTTTTATGAGGCTCTGACTGCCGTTGAGGTTGGACGCGCACCCAAAGAACAGGTTATAGGCTTTATTAAAGATAAACCAGCAATAATTCTGGAGCTTATGAGTAAACTACTCGGAGATTATGCAGAAACGCTTTCCCGTATTGAGCATTTGGTTTTTAGTGATGCATACCGGAGAGTAATTTCAGTGCTTCTTTATATAGCCAAACATTTTGGAGAAGTTGGTGAAAAAGGCATTATTGTTGGTCATCGCTTTACACAGCAGGATATTGCAACTCTCGTTGGAGTAGCGCGTGAAACAGCAAGTATTGAAATAGGAATACTTGAAAAAAAAGGTTTGGTGAAATACGTTGATCATTCAATAATATTTGCAAACATTAAGGATCTTGAGCTCGAATTAACTTCTGATGAAGTAAAGTTGTAATCTCACTCACACTTTACAGTCAATCTTGATTAACAAGCATCCATCTCTCCCGTTACAGTATTTTTCATATACTCTGCCTATACTTTCAATATATGACAACACAAGAAGAAGTTACAACCATTGAGAAACAGTCTCTTCCCAGTCAGGTAGTTAAAAAAACAACCAAACAGGTTGAGCCGCAGGCAAAAGGAGAGGCGCCACAAAAAGTCTACGAAAAAAAGAAAACAATTTTCAGATCTACTCAAATTATTTGGTACCTATTGGGTTTTATTGAGGTATTACTCACATTTAGAGTTTTCTTAAAGCTACTTGGAGCAGTTCCGTTTAGCGGGTTTACGAGTTTAATATATTCAATTACTGCGCCTTTGGCAATGCCATTTATCGGTGTTGTAGGGGCTTCAGTTGAGGGAAGATCAATGATTGAATGGTCAACAATAATTGCAGGGATTGTTTACCTCTGTATTGCATGGGGCTTAGTGTATCTTTTGGAGATTATTTATCCCATCACTCCAAAAGACATCGAATCGGAATAACCTTTATAGATTATTACTTTTATTTATTAGTTGATTATCAAAACATATGAAAGATCAAAAGGTAGTACAACAAGATGAGGGAATTAACCCAATGGTTGTTGCTGTTGCAGGGGCTGTAATGGGCGCGGGTATTGCAGTTGCCGGAGTTGCACTTGCGGATAAAAAAAACCGTGACAAAATTAAAGAGACTGCAGTCAGGGCAAAAGAACTCACTGTAGAATATGTTGAAGGAATACAGAAGCAGGTTAAAGAAAAAAAAAGCGCTGTCGAGGAACAAATATCCGAAGACAAAGAAAAGGTAAGAAAAGTTGTTGCCTCAGCAAAAAACTCGCTTCATAAAACCGCTAATGCCGTTAATAAAGCCGTACAAACAATATGACAACCATAGTAAATAGTCCGGCACCAACAACAGACTCAGGAGGAAACAGTTTTTTGATTGGGGTGGTAGTTCTAATCGGATTTGTCGCAATATTCTTATATTTCGGTCTTCCCGCAATAAAACGCATGGGACCTGTTCAGATGAATGTTCCTGCTCCACAGGTTAATATCCCGGACAAGATAAATGTGAATGTGAATCAGGGAGAGTGAACAATATTATAAATTTGTCAATACATTAATATGGGAATTTTACTTTGGATAATCTTTGGAGCCTTGGCCGGTTGGATTGCATCAATTATTATGAAAACAGACGTAAACCAGGGAACAATATCAGACATAATCATGGGCATAGTTGGAGCAATCGTTGGAGGATTCCTCATGAACTTTTTTGGTCAGTCAGGAGTAACGGGATTTAACTTTTACAGTTTTATTGTTGCCGTAACTGGCGCCATTGTGGTTATTTATATCGGGCGGATGCTTCGAAGTAGATAAATCTAATAGAGAGCAATCTACCAACCATGGATATCAAAATAAATAATCAAAGAAGAAATGTAGCTGTAATCCCTGCAGTTCAGGAACAAGTGGCGGGAATATCTCAAAGGAAAGAGGCAATATTGCTTATAGATAAGAATAAACGGTTAGACAAGAAGCTTGTAGAAAATTTAGTGAAGAAGTCCAACCGCATATTAGCAGCAATATCATCACACCAATTTCCATTTGATTTTTTCCCCGACACCATTAATATCGAGGAAGGAAGAATTACCGTTATTACGCGCAGTTTTTTCCTTTCGTCCGAAGTGCATAGCGTAGATATAAAGGATATTTCCAATGTATTTATCAATATGGCGCCTTTTTTTGCTCAGCTTGTTATTGTTTCAAAAACGTTCTCAAGGAATGAAATCAGAATAAAATACTTGAGAAAAAAAGAGGCGATTTTTGCGAGAAGAATCATTGAGGGCTTAAGAATCTTTGCAGGCAAGCAGATAGACACTTCCAGTTATACAAAAGAAGAGCTGGTTGCCAAGCTTGAAGAATTAAGTACGACAGATATTGTAACGTAATTCATTGGTTTATTGAGAGGAGGTGAAAAACATATGAATATTTCTTTTTCCAATTTAAGTCCGATTGCATCGCTCGTGTTTGGTATCTTAATATTGGCTTTCCCGAAGTTTCTTAACTATCTTATTGCCGGATATCTTATTCTGG
>PFLF01000035.1:6420-11478 GCA_002784505.1 Candidatus Roizmanbacteria bacterium CG_4_10_14_0_8_um_filter_39_9 | reverse complement strand
AAACGATTCCGTTTATTTTGCACAAAAAGGATATTCAGTGGTTGGTTCCGACTTTTCTGATGTTGCCGTAAAACAAAATACCGCTAAGTACAAAGATCAAAACGGATTAAGGTTCCAGGTTGTGGATATGACCCAATCTTTTCCTTTTGAGGACAATACTTTTGATGTTGTTTATGCCCGGTTATCCCTTCACTATTTTGAAGATAATGTTACAAAAAATGTGTTTAGTGAAATTTACCGCGTTCTTAAACCAGAGGGAATAATTTGTTTTGTTTGTAAATCGGTTGAGGATCCGTTATATGGACAGGGCGAAGAAATAGAAAAGGATATGTTTTTGAGAGAAGGTCATGTCAGACATTTCTTCAGTGAGGATTATGCAAAGGAATGTCTGGGTAATAAGTTCAATATTGAAAAAATTGAATCTGGTAAAGAAAAATTTTATGGTGATGAATCAGGCTTTGTAAAAGTAATCGCCAAGAAAGCCTATGCATCTAACTAAATTTGTTATCTTTGGCATCGTTCTTGTTTATACAGCCTAGTACACCTCCGAAGTGTACATTTTGCTTTCAAAACAATCTAATAAGAAAGCATAAAGTTTTTATTGTTTTCATATCAACCTAAAACTGTATCTTTGATATCTCAAGATTTAGGCAGATATAAATTCATCCCTATTTATTCCACTCTCACGAAGTATGGCTGATAAAGTACCCTTCTTTATGTCCGCTAAATGAATCGGAATTACTGCCCGTCTTTTTGTCTTGGAATGGAGTAGTATCAAATGACTCTCCGATTGCCGATCGATAACAAACCCCAGTTTTTCAAGTTTCTTCAGTACCTGTTTAGGCTTGAGAACGGGTAATTTAGACATAAGATACGTTCAGTCTTGAAGGATTGACATTAATTTGCGAAAAGAAAATATTCTGTTCAGTAGGAATTTCTTCTTTGTGTTGACTCAAACTTTCAATGTATAATCCAATGGCGTCATTGATCATATTTTTTGCCTCTTCAAGATCTTTTCCATACGAAACACAGCCGTGAAGTATCGGAACAAAAACAGTATACCCTCCATCAGGCTCTTTTTGAAAAACGGCAGTATAGTTTAAGACTTTTTGTTTCATATGCAACTATTATAACATGAACACAATTTGACTTGTCAACAACCAGGCTATCGGTTAAGAACTTTCACCCGAGAAACATGATATGGTTATTATTTTCTGGCCCGCTTCGCCCGCGAAGCGGGGCGAACCGCAATACCTGCCCGGCCGACCAGGCAGGACCGGTTGATCCCGCGAAGTCCTTCGACTTGGAGGACGAAGTGGGAAGTTTATCGGGTTTGGGTTGCTCATTTTGCGCCTCATCAGCATCGTCTTCATCCCAAAAAAACTAACCAAATATTCAATGCGGTACTTTGTGTCGTCATAACGCCTTAGTACACTTCCGAAGTGTACATTAGACTTTCATGCCAATTTGGAAATAGTGTGTATTTGCACTATCTATATGGGAAATTGCATGTTATAATGCTTTAGATTGTCTAAAGGCTCTGATACACCTCCGAAGTGTGCTTGATACGTTTGTGTTCAACTATGTAGTGTATATCATATTTTTTTTGCTTTCATAATGCTCTGATCATGTAATTTTGTATCACAGATGCTCTCGCATGTCTATCGTGTATGTAATATCCTACAAGCAATAGGCATATGAGAGGTAATTTTATTTATAAAAAAATCGGTAGGCGTATCTCTGCCACCCGAAAAAAACGGGGCCTCACTCAGGAAGCGCTTTCCGGAATATCCTGTCTTCACCGTACTCATATAGCCCGAATTGAAAATGGAAGTATTAAACCGTCACTTCACACACTGATTATCCTTGCACGTAAACTTGATGTTAAAGTGTGCTACCTTCTTGAAGGAATTTAGCTATAAACCTAGCCAAAAATCACTTCCTTGCGATTGCTTTTGTCATGTATTTTATATTTATGATATGGTTTGTCATTTATTGACTATCCCAACAGCCTAAAACGCTTTTTTTGTTGCATAGAGGCGATAGACTTCAGGTGACTTCTAACTCATACTGATGTAACTATGCCAACTCGCGATGATGTATTTCAAAATGGTGATTATTATCATATTTTCAATAAAACCATTGATGGTAAAAAAATATTTTTATCATCTCGGGTTGCATATGAATTTATTCGTACATTTTTTTACTATCGTTCCTCTAAGGCGACTTTACGTTTTTCCAAATTTAAAGATTTGCCCTTAATTGAACAGTCAGAAAAAGAAAAGCAACTAGGTTTCAAAAAGTATTTCAGGGTCGGCATCATGGCATATTGTCTCATGCCGAATCACTACCATATCCTGTTAAGGCAAATGCAAAAGAATGGGGTTATTACATTTATGGCAAATATTCTTAACTCTATTACACGCTATACCAATATATTGAATGCAAGAAAAGGCCCTATCTTTCTGACTCAGTTTAAATCAAAAAAAATGCATACGGAAGAACAGCTTGTATATGTGGCTCGCTATATACACACAAACCCATTTGCAGGATCTATCGTTAGTAATGTTGAAGCAATTTTCAAGTATCCCTACTCTTCTATCCAATCATATATACATAAAAATATTAACAATTTAGAAACAGACCTGGTGATGAATTATTTCAAAAATGATCTCACACGGTTTCATCATTTTATTGAACATAATGCAGACGACCAGAAAAAATACGAATATCTTAAATATACAGACAAATGGCTAGTATGATACTTTAGATTATTGAAAGGCTCTCTTACACTTCGGAGGTGTACTGGACATGGTACGATCAACTCCTCCTTCCACCAAAGACACATTGCCCTTAAATAATGCCCCAAATCAGGCTATAATAGGAGTGTTATGAGTGAACAACCCCCGCCCCCCTTGGGGATATCAAATCAAAAAGCGGCTGAAACACCACCAGGACAAACGAATCCCACTATGGAGGTTGTTCTCCCTCCTTCTGGTCCTTCTCCTAAAGAGTCGCTCCTCATCTGGCAGCAAAAACAAAAACTCATTGATGCAATAAAAAATAATGCAGTTGTTATTCTTGATGCAGGAACCGGCACCGGAAAAACTCGTGCCGGCTCGCAAATCGCCCTTGAAGCAATTGGACCAACCGGTCGTATAGCGGTAACGGAAAATCTCCGTCGCGCAACTGATGAAAGCGCAAAAATAGTTGCCTCCGATATGGGAGTTAAGGTGGGTGAAGAAGTGGGAGTAAGAAATAAATTCACCCATAAAGAATCTGAAAAAACTCGTCTTTTGTTTTGTCCTGTCCAGTCAATTCTTATTGAAATGGGGGCCGATAAAACGCTCGAAAAGTATGACCTTATTTTCATGGATGAGGTCCACAAAGAATCAAAAGAAAATGAGATGTGTATGATAAAGTTGCGAGAAATTCAGGAGGCGCGAGCAAAGACTGGCCGTCCCCTCAAAATTGTTCTGACATCGGCAACAGCAGATAAAGAAAAGTTGAAAGATTATTTTAGCAAGGATGAAAAGGGCAAAGTGAATAAAGAGATTAAAGTTGAGGTTGTTCCCATCCCCGGCGTTCGCTACGATGTGGATGAAGTATTCCTTCTTCCGGGAACAGCTGATATTACATTTGATAAACTTCCTCAGGCTGCCGCTGAAAAGGTACGTGAATCTATAAATGTTGCACATGATGAAGGAAATACGCTGGTATTTTTATCCGGACGTGCACAAATTGATAAGGCATTTGCAGCTCTGAAAGAACCCCCTCTCAAAGATACCGTTATCATCCCCTATTACGGAACACTGTCTCGCGAAGAGCAGGATGAACTTTTCAAAAAACATGCCGGGAAACGGATGGTGGTACTCGCAACAAATGCTGCTCAGGAAGCGCTCACTTTGGAGATAAATAACGTTATCGATACATGTGTATACAAACGAAATGAATATGATTCGGATACAGGCCGCGAGTATCTTATGGAAACTAAAACTCCGCAAGATCAACTCACTCAGCGAAAGGGACGAGTCGGACGAAAAGCAAGAACAGACGGAAAGCTTGATAAGTATTATGCGCTCGTAACTGAGTCGGATTGGAAAGGCCGCGAGCCCCATGAAAGAGCAGAGATGCAACGAACCGACATTACCCCAGAAGCACTGCTCATTCTCGCAAATGGTCAGGATCCGTCAACATTTAACTACGTCAATACGCCGGAAGCATCTCATATCCGTAGTGCTCTGTTGCGGCTTACGCACCTGGGAGCGGTTGAAAATGGGAAGCTTACCGAAAAGGGGAGAATGATGGCAGCTCTTCAGCTGAAGCCACAGATTGCCAGTATGGTGGTTTCATCTTTACGGTACGGTTGTTTGAATCAGGCCTGTGAACTTGCGGCAATGCTTGAGGAATATCCTGAAGCCCTAAACGCAAGAGGAGACGATCTTGCGGCTCAGTCAATTGCCGGATATAAAACCGGTGGATCAGATATGCTCGGGATGATTAAACTGTTTGAGGAATATAACAAACTTCCACAGGGGGAACGTCGACAATGGTTGGAACATCGAGGATTATGGAGTACAAAAATGAATGATGCGGGCCAATTGTATAAAGAACTTCTTGATACAATAACGCAGGGAAATAGCAGCAAGGTTATCGGTGAAGTGGCTCCTCCTTTTGCACTTGACCGCGCAATCTATGAAGGATTTGCCGACGGTAAGGCAACGCGCACTTCTGAACAATCATACTCTCTGAACGGAAAAACGCTCGATATTGATAAATATTCAGCTGCACAAGGTAGCAAAGCAAAGCTTGTTGTTGCTCAGGATATTAATGCGCTCATAAAAGATGGTGCCATATCAAAGCGACTCCTGAAAATGGTTCATCCTATCCCTCAGGAGGTTGTTGATGATCCAACAGGTGCAGTTGAAAAACAAAAAGCGGATGCAGCCACCGCAAAAGCACAAACTGATATTGCTCCCGCTGCTTCACCCACTCATGATGATGTGCCAAAAGCAGTTGAACCCGAAACTCTGAAAGAGCCTGTACAACAAGCAGTTG
>PFLF01000035.1:0-6408 GCA_002784505.1 Candidatus Roizmanbacteria bacterium CG_4_10_14_0_8_um_filter_39_9 | reverse complement strand
TTACAACTTGGCAAAAAATAAAGGCAAGAATCTCAAATTCGTTTCTTGGAAAAGTATGGCGCTGGCTAACCAAATGATGATAAATAAACCAGTAACCAGTAACGAGTAACTCTTGTTATACTTATATTATGACGCAATTATCCCATTTACAGGTTAGAAATCCCAACGATGACGAGACACCGATTGAGGCGGCAACACAGATTTTTAGCTCCGTACTCCCCTATCCCTATGTCCCCCTTCTGAAGCGCTTTCTGTTTGTCCATCCGAAAACCTATGCATTTGAAATATATCTTCTCAATCAAACGGTTTTTTTCTATGTAACGACCCCCAAGGAAAGTGAAACGCTGGTTGAAAGTCTGATTACTTCTTCATTTCCTGCATCAAAAATATCCAAAACTACCGACCCGATGGATATTATTTTTAAGTCAAAATATCTTGCGGTCGGCGAAGTGATCACTAATTCATATGCATACATGCCTATCAAAACATACTTTGATTTTAAAGATGTTGATCCGATGTCAGCGCTCGTCGGATTCCTGTCAAAGCAGCCGGCTCACCTGAAAATGGCAGTACAGATTGTGGTAAACCCCCCTTACTTTGCCTGGCAGGAGGCGGGAGTGAAAGCCGCCGGATCTCAGGTGTATGATGAGGCAGCACAAAAATATTCGATGAGCCCTCTCAAGCTTTCCATCATGAAAAAAACGACTTTCCAGGCAGGAAAAGCTGGAATCCGCTTGCTCGTTGCAACAGATCATAAGATAGAAAATCTCTTGTCCCATGTTAAGCAGCTTGCTGGAACGTTTGGGACTTTTTCCTTAGGCGAAGGAAATCAATTTGTTTTTAGACGTCCGCTATTTTTTAAAGACCGTCTGTTGAAACGGGTCCGCAACAGGTCGCTCTCCTACTTTGAAAGACAACACCAGATTCTTAACTCTCAGGAATTGGCAAGCATCTGGCACCCTCCCGGATATTTACTTGCAGGCATAAAAAATATATCCTGGGGAAAAACTCTTATTGGAGAAGCTCCTGAAAACCTACCGGTTGCGGAAGGTGCGACAGATGAACTCAAAAAACAGGTTAATTTTTTTGCAAAAACCGAGTATAAAAATAAGGATACTATTTTCGGTATCAAAGACGCTGACCGCCGAAAACATGTGTATATTATCGGAAAAACAGGTGCCGGAAAGTCCACCCTCATTGCCAATATGGCAATTGATGATATTCGAAAAGACCGGGGCGTTGGCATCGTTGACCCGCACGGCGATTTATCAGAAACTATTTTAGACTATATCCCAAAACGCCGGATTAATGATGTTGTCTACCTTGAGCCATTTGATACAGAGCGGCCTTTTGCTTTAAATGTTCTTGAGATCCATAACAAACAACACAAGGATCTTATTTCATCGAGTATCGTTTCCATTTTCAGCAAGCTTTACAAGGATAGTTGGGGCCCGCGGCTTGAATATATTCTTCGCAATGTCATTTTGACTCTTCTTGAGGTTGAAGGATCAACTCTTCCCGATGTTCTCCCCCTCCTTTCACAGGCTGATTTTAGAAAAAAAATAGTGGCCCAGCTCAAAGA
Organism: Candidatus Roizmanbacteria bacterium CG_4_10_14_0_8_um_filter_39_9; assembly: GCA_002784505.1. Classification (GTDB taxonomy): domain Bacteria; phylum Patescibacteriota; class Microgenomatia; order UBA1406; family GWC2-37-13; genus YC2-FULL-38-9. The sequence continues at coordinate 4,826 of PFLF01000035.1, read as the reverse complement.
CGAGGTGCTTATCTCATTTTGGGAGAAAGAGTTTGCCAAAATGCCGGATAAGCTTCGCTCTGAAGCAATCTCCCCAATTCAAAACAAAGTGGGACAATTTGTTACTTCACGAATGATCCGCAATATTTTAGGTCAACCAAAATCAACCATCAACCTTGAAGAAATAATGGACTCGGGCAAAATTCTTATATTAAATCTTTCCCAGGGAAAGTTGGGTGAAGATAATGCTTCGCTTCTGGGTGCGATGCTTATCACACAGATCCAGCTTGCGGCCATGAACCGGAGCTTTGTGAAAGAAGAGGATCGGAAAGATTTTTTTCTCTATGTGGACGAGTTTCAGAACTTCGCCACATCTTCCTTCATTAAAATACTATCAGAAGCCCGCAAGTACCGCCTCTCATTAACACTCACCAATCAGTACATTGAGCAGTTGGATGAAGAGGTTGAACGCGCCATTTTTGGCAATGTGGGGACCTTGATGTCATTTGTGGTAGGTGCACGGGATGCCCATATTCTATCTCTAGAATACGGGGAGATATATGAGGAAAATGACCTGGTAAACCTCGGAAAATATGAGATTATTACCAAGCTTTGCATCGACAACATGACCTCGAAACCCTTCCCCGCAACAACCCTCCCACTCCCGGCCGTGGTGAATGAAAACCGTGACAAAATAATAAAGTTTTCGAAAGAAAAATACGGACATGCAGCGAAACCATAAAATTCAACAGCTGTTAACGAGTTACGGGTTAACGGGTTTGGGATTTACTGCGATATACTTGACTCTTTTCCATTCTCATCTTTTCGCATCCCAACATATTTTATTTTACCGGGGTTTGGGGCTCCTGGTCATTTCGATGGCCGCAACCTTACTGATTGGCGTTTCGATCTATCGATACATCGCGCGATTCTCCATCGAATCATTCATTGCGGCGCTCATTATGAGCGTATCAATTCATTTGGCACTATTTGTTGTCTTCCCCGTAACGTTTGATCGGTCGGTAACGATGTACATGTTGAATAAACTCAAAACTCAAAACTCAAAAGTATGTGAAGGAACAACTGTTGACAGCCTTGAAGAAAGTTTTATTAACGAGTATGTAAGACGGGATGATGCGGTGAATCGAAGAATAGATGAACAGTCACTAATAAATATAGTTAACAATGACGCCGGCTGTATATCACTCACTCAAAGGGGAAAAGGATTTCTCAAATGGAGCGAAACAATAAAAAAGCTCTACAACATTCAATAGATCACTTTTTTTTTGCTGCTGCCAGTTTTTTCCATTCTTTAGAAAGTTCTTCTTTCAGTTTTTCCATCTCTTTGCCCTCCTTTTTTGCTTCTTTCTTGAGTATCTCAACCGTATCATGAACGACCGTTTCGTATTTTTCTTTATCAATTGACGTAACAGCCTCCCGCAGTTCGCTTAATTTCTTGATAAGCATTTTTTTTGATTTTTTATACAGCATCGTTGCTTCTTCCGTCACCTCACCAAATATGAGTTTTACCTTTTTATCAAGTTCTGAGTCTTCAAGGAGCTCCTCAAGCTGTTTTACTTTTTTCGCAACCATTTTACGATTCTCCTCGCCCGATGTGGGAGATAAAAAGAATGTTGCAACAGCGCCTAAAAATGCGCCAATTGCCAAGCCGACCCCGAAGTTTGATGATTTGTTTTTATAGTCTGACATAGAAATAAAAAGAAATGGTAATGATTAACTATACCATTTCTTAAATCCAAATTACAAATGACAAATTGCCAATCACAAATCAATTACAAATAACAAAATTCAAAATTTTGAATCATTTGTGATTGAGATTTTGTAATTGATTTGAAATTTGTTATTTGAGATTTGTGATTACGTTACGGAGTAGGCGTTGACGTTGGAGTTGGCGTTGCAGTTGGCGATGGGGTTGGTGTTGCGGTTGGCGCCGTGGTTGTGGTCGGTGCCGGTGTGTTTGTTGGATAAATAACAGCACAAGTCATTGGGTTTACTTTCCCCAGACAACCTGATCGCGTCCATTCCTGACTGCTACATGTTCTGTTAAAACTTTGACAAATCGTTACACAATCCGTTGAGCCACAAACGTATGCCGCCAATGTGGGAAGTGGGATAGGAGTTGATATTGGAGGCGGCAAATTAACAACAAGCGAAGAAGTTGGCCGTACAATAGGACCGGTTTGCACGGTTGGGGCAGGGGCAGTTGGACCCGCAGTTGAAGATGCGGGTGGAGTTCCACTCACCCCAGGAGTAATGTTTACATCACCCTTCCCCTTTGTGGCAAAAGTCCAAGGGACTCCTCCATTATCATATTTTTTATCTCCGATACGGATTTGAAAGTAATAAGTCGTTGACGGGGAAAGAAGAGTAATTTCTACAGTGTGTTTTTTAGTGCTCGTCGATTCCGGAGCGAAGTAATTAAGAGCGGTCGGTGAGGTGCCGTATTCGATAACCGCCTGCGTTTCCTGATCGGTATCCCAACCCACTTTTGCCGTATTTTGGGTAATGCCGGTGATCATGACTTCGCGTGGCGCCGCATCTGCTGCCTTTGTAAAAACCCCTTGGACAAGCTTAAATCCGAAAAATACTAAAACCAACGCAACGATTATACCTACAACAATTCCGAGTATTTTGGGAAGATTTTTTTTGTCAATGTTCATTTTCATAAAATAAACCGTAACATTCCTCCAATAAACAAAAGGATGATACCCGGAGCGGCAAACTTAACGATGTTTTCGGCTATTCCTGTTTGTGGAAGTGAAGATGGAAGAGTTGGATTTGCGACTGGCACATATCCAGAAGATGAAGAGTTTGCGGCAACCCCGATGCCCACCGCTAATTGCCCGTTTTCACTACAGACAATAATATTAGTTGCATTAATGTCATTTTTTATGATCTTTGAAGAATTACTCACGTCCGTCCGGCAGTCAAAGGTAACGTTCGTATTCCCATTTTTTAACCCCTTAAAAGTGATGGTTGCAATTACACCATTTCCTGTTTTGTAGGTGCCGGGATCAACAATGAGGCCGGTAATCGAGACTTTGCCTGAGGTGATATTATTTGTCACGGCAGGAAAATACGTACCGGACGTTACCGTCTGAGCTTCGAGATATGTTGGATCATATACAACCCAAATGTCAGATGAAGTGACCTGATCAGTGCCGGCATCAACGACAACGTCGGTCGTAAATGTTTGATTTGCATTGGTACTCACCGTGGTAGTTCCAAACCGTAAAGATGCAGCCTCCACACGCTCCACAGAAACAAGCGATAAAAAAAGTAAAAATAAAAATATGAAGTATTTACGAATGCACGTCCTCATTACCTTTCATTATTCACTATTAGTCAGCGAATTTCAAGCTGAAGTTGGGACGATTCCGGGTATACCGGCTGGCCCATATCATCAACTAATTTGCTGGTATCATTCCCCTTAGGATCAAGGGAAAAGGAATATGTCCCGGCCTTTGTTGCCATAAACTCTATTTCTGCAAGTGTCGTGTCACTCCACACCGGCATATTGTTGTCAACAGTCGACTTAATCCCTGATACAGCAACATAGTTACCGCGATCAAACGGAACAACGCTAAAATCTGCAATGTTTGAAGTCGCGTTTTTATACACAAATCCTTGTTTATCGTAACTGACAATACCATCATAACTTACAATATTTTTCCCATCAGACGTTGCCTTCAGAACAATAACCACAGGACTATTGACACTATATGAAGCCGCACCGTCTTTTGTGGAGAGTCTCATGGAACCAAGAGTCGGATAAGGAATAAGGGTGGGTACGGTCGTTGGTGTCCTCTTTACGGAGATGGTTGGTAATACTGCTTCTGGCGTTTTTTCTTTTGTTGAACGGGTAGAGAGGATGATTCCCGCAAGAATCAAAAGGAGAAACACCCCCACAATGATAAAGATCTGTTTGCTATTGTTTGGCTGATTCACTACGGTGGTTGTATCCGGATTTTGCGGTAATGGGGTAAAGTGTTCTTCCATACTGGTTTATTCCTCGTCATACTTAATTGATAACGCCTTAACTATAAGCGAAAAGTCCTGACCGTCAATAACGCCGTCATAGTTTAAATCTCCTATTGCAAGCTCAGACGCGGTTGTGCTTCGCAGATGTGATCTGACATAGCCGGTATCGTATGCATCAACAATTCCATTCTGTTTTCCGTTTTCAGGCAAGTCGCCTACTAAAAGAATAATATTGGAAAAATCAAGTGTATTATCTCCCTTGGCCAAAGCTATGCTCCCTACCCGACAGTGATAGGTACCGCCCGCACTTTCATCCGGTTTTTCATCACAAATTTTCTTCTGAATATGTTTTTCGCCTTTGAGATACATAATATACCCTTTTCCTGCGGGTACTTTAAAATCGGCAGTCCCCGTCCAAATCCCGCTATTATTAACCTTCATAGTCACCATATCGCCTGCCAATGCATTAACTAGTTTTCCATCGGTCAAACGCACCCGCACTTTTATGGTGTCATTTGCACTTTTTGTATTGCCGGTAATTCCTTGAAATTTTGCTTTAATAGTAATTTTCATATCAACTGGCGGGCCACCTGGTTCAGTTCCACCACCTCCTCCTCCGCCACCACCTCCGCCGCCTCCACCACCTCCACCCCCATTATCTTTGGTATTGATCGCCATGCCGTAATAAAATCCAAGCTTATTGCTGGCTTCTCCCCATTTATTTGCCTGTGCAAGAGATACCGTTGTATTTTTGCTGTCTTTAAATTCTCCATTAAGTACATATTCTTTTCCGCTCCCCTTCATGCTTACCCGATCAACATAGAGCTCACTTCCCTCTCCGGCAA
>PFLF01000064.1:889-3468 GCA_002784505.1 Candidatus Roizmanbacteria bacterium CG_4_10_14_0_8_um_filter_39_9 | reverse complement strand
TTCCAAGAAGCTTTGAGCAAATTCCATCCTTATAAAAGGCAGAGAACCAAACATTTGAATCGATAAAAACAGAGGGCTTCATTTTTTCTGATAATATTTTTTGACTAACCGTTTTCGTATTTCCCGGCCGGATTTTTGTAATTCTCCCTCCGTTACTCCACTTTCTTTAACAATCTCTTGTATTTTAGAAAAAAGGTTAAGAGTTTTTTGTTTATTACTATCAAGATTTTTAGCCAAACTAAGATTGATTATTTCTTTCAAGCTCTTCTTTTCTTCAAGAGCTTTCATTTTTGCCAAGTAAAATAAGTTGGCATCAATTTCAACGGTGGTTTTTATTGTTTGTGTTTGCATAGACTCCCATATTACCATAAACCCATAAATATTATCAAGCGATCTTTTAAATCCTCTCCGTCACAATTTAATTGTAAGTGTGGCCTTCCATTTTGCAACCGTTTATATACAACATTATGATGGGCTTGGACTGTCCTGTTAGCAAAAAAAGATAAAAAGTACTCGGTTACACCGGGAGAGGTTGGAGTATTCGCCAGTCGCTAATCGCTATTCTCTACTTCCCGCAGGGCAAGAGGCTGTTTTTTTTCATACTACTAATAGAGGAAGTCTTTAATTTGCTCAGGAGTGATGAGAGATGTTTGTACTTCTCCCTTTTCAAATGGACGTGTGCTCTTTTGTTTTTTATATCTGAATTCATATCCCTTCTTTTCCTGGTTTATTTCTTCAATGTAATCTATCTCGTTACCATCATATGTCCTCCAAAAATAGGACGAAACAAGCTTTTGTTCGTAGCTGTTTTTCTTCATTCTTTCAGCTATCATCCAATTTTCAAATAATCTTCCCGCGTCGTTACGAAGTGACAGCGGATTAAAATTTTGTATAAGAGTATTACGGATGCCTGTATCCCAAAAAAATATTTTACGGAGCTTTGATATCTCGCGGCGCTTATTCCTTCCATAAGGAGAAAGTCTAAAAAGAACAAAGCTCTGTTCAAGCAATTGAACATATTTCTCTACTGTGTTTTTATCAATACCAATAAGACCCGATAGCTCTGTATAAGAAACTTCTGACCCTGTTTGAAGAGCAAGTGCCTGAAGCAATTTATGCAATATGTCTGGGTTTTTTATTTGTTGGAATTCAAGGATGTCACGATAAAGATAGCTTGAGGTAATCTCTTTTAATTCTTGGACCTTTTCTTTTAGTGAGGGAAGCTGGGTGACATGAGGATAGGAGCCGTATATGAGACGCTCTTCTTGTTGCTTTGTTATTGAGAGGGGGTCGTATATTGGCTCTATTTCAGATAATGACAGGGGGTGTAATGTATATGGGTACTTGCGTCCCGTCAATGGCTCTTGTGTAGCGTCTAATAAGTGCATGCTTGATGAACCTGTTACCAGTATTTGTATAGAGTCTCCATAATGGTCGACAAGAAGCTTTAATGTTTGTCCTATCGTTCCCACCTTCTGACCTTCATCTATAAAAACAAAGTTTGCATTCCCAATAAGTTGTTGTAATGCAGTAAGGCTTTTGTTCGTTAATAATTCCCGATCGATAGGGTCGTCACCATTAAACTTTTTGACATGTATTTCTTTTCCAAAATGTTCTAACACGGTGTTTGACAGTGTAGTCTTTCCTGTTTGCCGCGCCCCCACAAGCATAATAATTTTACCCTTAAAACAGGAATTAATAAGCTTTTTAGCCAAAATCCGTGAATATATTCTCATAATTAGGCGTAATTTAGTGAATTAGATGTAATATACTTCACCTCTTTTGCTCTTGTCAAGAACAATTTGTTCCTGTCTCATCACCCTCTACTTCCCGCACGGCAAGAGGTTGGTTTTTTGAAGGTCACACCTCAGAGGTGTGACCGATCGGCATATTTACATATTTCCAGAGTTTTTTGATAATCTGCATTGTTAAGAATGAATTTCTTATACCGTTCTTTATCCTGATTAAATAGTTGCAATAATGGGACGGTGTCGCACAATCGCCATTTTGGATTTCCCCCTTCCATATATTCGTGTAAAGATGACCAGGCATATGAAAATACGTTATCAACAATGCCGGATGAGTATGAGTTCAGATGAATATAACGTGACACATGCTTGAAAACTTCATCTGAGACAACGGGCTTTGATTGAAACCGATGAATAAAAAGAGGTCCGCTTCTTTTTTGTTTTACATTTGAATAGCGAGTGAAAGAGTTTTGAATTTGAGAGACATAATGAGATATTCCCCCGTTTTTGTTTTGACGTAATAATAAATGATAGTGGGTAGGCATAAGGCAATATGCAAGTATTGAGACTCTAAAGGTAGAGTTGTCTTCAACGGTCTTGAGATAGGTTTTTTTGAAAACATTCCCCAGCCGAAATAGGTTTGATAATCGTAACAATGAAGCGGTTGACCGGTAATACCACATAATCTGAAGAAATTTATTACATAGAGCTTCCAAAGTAAGGATTTTCTTCCCTTCAATGCTCCGGTTATATACGTGATACACTCCTCCGGTAATAAATGTGTGTGTCCTGCCTGGCATGGAACTATTTTAAAAGTAGGGTGGGTTATTT
>PFLF01000064.1:0-851 GCA_002784505.1 Candidatus Roizmanbacteria bacterium CG_4_10_14_0_8_um_filter_39_9 | reverse complement strand
ACAACAAAGAGGGGGGGTTAGATTGTCTTGCCCGTAAAATAGGTTTGAGAGTACTCAGGGTCGCACCTCAGAGGTGGGAGTAATAAAATAGACCCTACTCTCTCATTATTGCAAGGAGCTCTTTTGGAGTTACAATCTTTATGCCTTTGCAAAGAGACTGAACTTTGTTGTTGAGCAAGTGTTTTTTATCTAGGGTTACTAGATAATGACACCCCGTTGACATTGCTCCCACAATAACATGTATATCTTTTGCCTCTATTTTGCCCAACCAGGGCAAAAGCTCTTTTTCGTCAATATGATCACATACCAAAATACTGTTGTTAATCAAAAGGTCATCAACTTTTTTTTGGCTTATGTGTTGTAATTTTATAATATTGTTGTGTAGCTCCTCAACAACTGTCTGGCTTGTTATGCCCCGGATCAATTTATCTTTTATTGATGTTATAAGCGCATATGACCCACCTGTTGGAGAATACAAAGCAGAAAACAATACGGACGCATCAAGAAAAACTACTTTTTTTTGCAGATTCATAAGGTGTCTTCTTTCACAAATTGCAGTAATTCGGATTTCGAATATACCCGATACGGCGCCGTCTTTTTTTGTGGACGGATGAGGATACCGTCCTTTGTTTTCTCGGCTTGGACCATCTCCCCTTCTTTGAAACCTAGTTCTTCACGCCACGGCTTTGGAATGGTTAGCATTCCTTTTCCAAGAATTTTAAGCCATTCCGCCTGAGGTTGAGAATTGATTGTTGTCATATGAAAATGAAAACTTTCTAACTTTCTATATTATAAACCATCAGGAGGTTGTTGGCAAGCGCACGTTTTTTCATCGTCTACACAACAAAGTA
>PFLF01000081.1 GCA_002784505.1 Candidatus Roizmanbacteria bacterium CG_4_10_14_0_8_um_filter_39_9 | reverse complement strand
GATAACTGGCACAGTAAGAGGGGTTCACTTCATTCTCAGTTATTTTATTAAGTAAGATTAACGTAATCCAATACGTTACCATGCCCTAAATTGCAAAAACTTATCACACCCGGTGTGTTAACTTATTTAAAGTAGGTTCCAAGTTGTATAAAAGTCTGACTAGGTACATCCAACCAAAAAGAAACACGTTGATCTCCTTCCGTGGATTTCGCATTGACAACAAGCAGGTTTGGAGCTGCCCAACCGGTTACATTTTCAATAAAGTAATGTGATACTTGGTTTGAAAACAAATCTTGGACGGATAGGAGAGAAGCTCCGTCCCAAAATACATCGCCTGAGCTTTGAAACACATAGTAATTTACCGCGTTTGGACGAATTTCTTTCAAAAATATATATTGATTATCAGGAGACCAGGTATTAAAAGGTATCTCAAACTTTTGAGAAAAATAAGTATCGCTGTTAAAAATCAGCTGATGCATACCGTCAGCTTTTGTAAGAACAGATAAGGTATATGATGTTGTCTCTGTTAACTTTTGACTTTCGAGTGTAAGTGTTTTACTTCCATCAGGAGAGTCCATCGAGAGCACACCATTAATTGGCACGGGGATTGGGGTAATTGTCGCGGATAAAGCAGGATAGTCATGAGCCCTGCTCTTTTTCTGATGATATGCTACATAAGCGGTAAATAGGATAAGAACTATTGTCAAATAAAATATAATATTTTTAGATATTTTTGTCATATTCAGTTATATTTATCCTGATTCACTGTCATATATAGTTATAGTTGTTCCTTCCTTACCATCAACTGGCCCATCTGCCCATTCAAACAATTTAGCAACATCAGTTGTTTTCATATTCACACATCCGTGACTCATTGCATGACCAAAATTATTATGCCAATAGGTGCCATGAATGCTAAAACCCACACTTCCCGGGACTTCTGCATTTGAAAAAAACATAACATACGGCACATTGGGAAGATCATAAAAATCTTCGCCCGATCCCCCGGTCATGCGGGTTGATTTGACTTTTGTCCAAATAGTAAAGTCTCCCTTTGGAGTTCTCCCCCACAGCCCTGTGGAAACAGGTGTTTCCAAAAATAAGTTCTTTCCCTCATATGCTAAAAGAGTTTGTGTAGTAAGATTTACGTAAATATGTTTCTGTGCTCGCGAAGTATCCGTCCCCAGTACTGACACTTTTTTTTCACTTTGCACCTCTCCAATATTTGGGGCACGTACCAGACTGTTATAGAACAGGCCCGTTGCATTTTTTACGGCTTCATATTTTGGGGGAGTCTTGCAACTGATGGAATTTGCACAGGAAACGGTATTCATGTTTAAATGCGAATATATTGCCACAGTAAAAATCACCGCTAAAACAAGGTAATTAAAAAATGAAGTTCGTATACAAATTTTATTTCCCGTTTTCATTCTTTAATGATAAATAACTTGTTTCTATTTCGCAACAACCTATTCTGCCGCTAACTGTCCACATGCAGCCTTTATATCATCCCCCATCGTTACTCGAAAAGTATTCTGAATCCCGGCATGAGTCAGTACGTCGGCAAACGCATGAATGGCATTTGAAGATGAGCGAATAAAAGCAGCTTTTCCCACGGGATTATACGGAATAAGATTTACATGGACGAGTTCTGGATCAGTTTTACTGAGTAATCTGACGAGTTTTTGTGCATGTGTTGGTTTGTCGTTTAGCCCGCTTATCAAAATATATTCGTAACTCACCCGCAGCTGAGTACGCGTTGCAAATGCTTTAACTGCAGATACCAGTTCAAGTAACTCATACTTTTTGGCAATTGGAATAATCGATTCTCTCAGTTTCTGCAGAGGTGCGTGGAGACTCAATGCGAGTCTTCCTTTATATCCCCGTTTCATGAGCTCAAATATTTTTGGAGTAATCCCGGAAGTTGAAATAGTTATCCGACGAATACCGAAGCCCATTTTTTCGGCAGAGTTCAATATCTTGATCGACTCCATCACCTGGTCTAAATTGAGAAGCGGCTCTCCCATTCCCATAAATACAATATTGCTTAGGCTTTGTTTTTCTTTTTTTAATAGACGCGCAAAGTGGAGAACCTGATCAACAATTTCCTGTGCGGATAAATTCCCGACAAATTTCATTTTTCCGGTGGCACAAAACAAACACCCGACAGGACAGCCAATCATACAACTAACACACACGGTATTTCGTCCGTCGCCGTGTCGCATAAGAACAGACTCAAAACATTTATCATCCGATATTCTGCTAAATAACACTTTTTGAGTTCCGTGATCACTTGACTCAATTTTTTTAACTGCCACAAGCGTTGAAAAGGAGACTGCTTTTTTCAGTTCTTCCCTCAACCTCTTTGACCAGGTGGTAAGTTCATCAAAAGATGAAATATAATCCTTATAAAATGCCTGATTAAACTGAGCCATCCGAAATGACGCCAAAAGATTCTTTTTAATAAACTCGTCAATCATAATATATTATTATTTACACCTTAATGTTTAAATTAACCAACTCTTCCCTCAGCAAATAGTATTTATGCTATCATATTTATGATAAAAACATATATCTTCCGCACTATACTTCCGCACTATACAACAGAAAATATAAGGAGCAAAGTTTGGCATAAATGAAAGTATATGTAGGCAACCATAACATCATTACATCACAACATCTTTATTATTACGTTATATACCATATAAGCAACAAATGTTAAATTGGCTGTCATCTGATATATTCTTGATAAGAAGGTTGAAGCATGGCGATAGTGACGCGTTTGGTAAACTGTATCTCAAATATCTTGATTCGATCTATCGATACATTTATTTCCGGGTAGGTCAGAAACAGGAGTTGGCTGAGGATTTGTCGGAAACGGTCTTTACCAAAGCGTGGGAAAATATCACAAAATTTAAAGAACATCGCGGTACCTTGAAAGCTTGGTTGTATATGATTGCAAAAAACGTAGTAGTCGATCATTACCGTAAAGCCAAGCCAACCATTGCGCTTGATGAAAACATTACCGGTGTCAACAGTGTCATCGAGACAGAAATTGAAAAGAATGAGGATATTCGCCAACTCATGTCTTGTCTTAACCAATTGACCACTGAACAAAAGCAGGTTATAACGATGAAGTATATCGAAGATATGTCAAATCAAGAAATAGCACAGATCCTAAACAAACAGGAGGATGCCGTCCGTGCATTACAACACAGAGCCTTGCAAAAATTACGGGAATTATTAAAATAATATGAAACAATTTGCCGAAGATAATTATCAAGACATCATTACGAAACTAAAAAAAATACGTGCAGTGAAGGCACCTGAACGGCTAGTTGCGCATGTTCAAAAAACACTTATCCCCTCACTTCCTATTTCAGCGGTGCCGCTTCTTCAATCTTCTTTGTTTTCAATGCAAGCTTTTGCAGTAACCACGTTATTAGTAGTTACGTCGAGTGCCGGCATACTAATTGCATCTCAGCAAAGTAGGAGTGGAGACGTATTGTATCCCGTAAAGCAAAAAGTTGAAAAAATACAACAACTTTTTGATCGGATTCCAGCCATAGGGAAATTATTGGATTTTAGAAACATTAAGACCAAGTCTGTACCTGAAGTAATTGATTTCATTCAATACCAAAAACAAGATCTTCAAAAAAGGGTCGAAATGCAGCTTGAAGATCAGGTGATTCCCATATTAAAAGATGTCCCAAAGATCGTCCCAACGGTATCAAACGAAACGCTCCTCATCCCTACCGTATCTCTTCCATCCATACTCGTTAAATAGATAAGAGACTCAATCGTCACAAAATACCGCTATCTCCGTTATATATGGTGTATTAGAAGTTAACTCAAGATAGGGGGTGAACCATATGAAATTATTATTATCGGCAGTAGCAGCAATTGTTTTGAGCTTGCCACATATAGGCAGTGCAGTGAAGAGTTTGAATGTAAAAAGTGATACAAATGCAAAAGTCGTCACAAATGCATCTGAAAGTACGACTGTGAATAGTAACGATCGGGACCAAACATTGGACGGAAATGTTATAACCAAGGTTGATGCGGAAATTCAAGAAGAAATGACGACTGGCGACAAACTTATTCCTCAAGTACAGGTGAATGGATCAAGTAATGTTGCCCTATCAAACGATTTATCAATTGGACTACTTAAATAAGTTTAAGGTTAATAAAAAAAGGCCTCAAGGATTTGGGGCCTTTTTTTGAACATGATCATGCTTGAAAGAATATATGTCTTATAGTATACTTCACCAATGACAAGAGAAGTTGTAGCCCATCAGAGAGCGGATCATTATCCGATTGCACAAAGATCAGAAAGAGAAACACTTCGTATTCTTAGTGGTCGATTACCATCATGTGTCAGTGAATTTCAGTTTACTGACGATGGTTTTGTTTTAGACAATGAGACCGGAAACAGGCTTGTTCCGATTTATGTTGCAGGTTTAACTGGCGCTTCTGCCGAGGCAAATAGCACCATTATTGGACCTCTCAAAGAACTGGGATACCATGTTATGGATCCCGTTACCGCTTGTCAGGAATATTTTAGCAATACAACAACAGAGCAACAGAGACAGGAAATAGTCGATACAATTTCGAACGACGTGTTGATACCAAAAAGTAAGGCGATGGTTGCATTCCTTGAAGGGAATGATGCAGACTTTAAAATTGCCACAAAGATAACTCGCATGGCAATAAAGCAGGGACCAGTAATTGGAATAAAACTTAATTCTAACTCTGAGCGACCGGTAGATATTAAATTGGCAGGTTATATGGATGAGCAATATAGAGGAATTCTATTTGAAGGTGAATTTGTAAGAGAAGATTCTTTATACTATTTAACAAGGCTTCATGATGAAATGTTAAACCCACCTTCAATTGGAGGGGTTTCACATAGAACAAATCCGTTGAGAAACTTACAAAATGCACTCCCCGAATATATTGAGAAACAAATTAAAATGGGTAGATTTCCTGGAACAAATATTGAGAAAGCTATAAATGAGGGGAGGCAGCTCACAGCAGATGACATTACTCTATCTCAGATTCAGATGACGGGTTACATATGCGGTATGATTAAAGAAAACAGGGATTTTCCCGATTTTAATCGAGAGTATATTCTCACCAGTTTACTAAATGGTGCCGACGGACCAGTTGCACGCCGCCTAGGAAGTGTATCAAAGGAAGGTGGAATTAAAGACGCTGGAGTTGACAGATTAAGCGAAATAATGGTAGTCAAACTTATTGCGGATAAAATTGGTATGTCACCGGAATTGGCGCACGAGTTACGGGTTTCGTTCCAACTTTCAACCCTCACCAAAGCTGCTTGTGAGATGACTGGAGTTAAAACAAAAGAAGGCGGGATTGGCGGAATGATAAATAGAAGAATGACGCTTTTCTATATTTTACAAGATCTAATCAAGCTTAATAAATTAGGAGAGACAGGAGGTTCCGAGAGAGAAAAAATAATAGAAGGCATTAATAAACGAGTCCATCATTTAATTGAGGGAGGCCGTGAAAAGGCAATGGAACGAATTGATCTGATGGCAGCCCAAGGGGTCAGGCTAATTGAAGCTCCGGTAAATCCTGCTGCATCGGGTGCAAGTGAAGCGCGAAAATACGCAGGCATAGTTACCCTAAATAATCGAACCGATGTTGATATTGTCAGCGAACTTAACGCTTTTGCCGATGGTAAAGTTATATTCCCCACATTTCATTCGCTTGTTGTAGCAAATAAATATGTTGAGTCGTCATTAGGCAGGGCGGAAGGATTCTTAAAAGAAGCCCTACAGATCGCGGGTTATGAGAAATAAATCTCGATGCACTGAAATTTAAATAATCTCAATTTCTGCAGATTCAAAAAGAGATTGCAATACACCATCATCTAGAATTGGGCATTTTCTCTTTCTGGAAAGTGCTACAAAAAACATATCACACCGGGTGTGATATGTTTTTAATAGTTTGGGGCCATGAAACGCTGTTTTAATGTGGATAATATTGTAAAAAATTTTATTTGTTATAATCAAATCCTATGTTTGGTTATATTTCCGCAATAATAAGCTCCCTTTTCTTTAGCCTTTACATCATCCCTCGAAAATTAAGTAAACTATCCCCCGTTATTTTTAGTTTGTTTATGTCTGCCGGTTTTTCGATAAGCACAATTGTCTTGTATCTGTTTCAACCTCTTATTGGTTTTCATGAAAAACTATCGCTTGTGTTGCTTTGGTCTGTAGGAGCAGGAATTATATGGGCGACATCATTTGTGGCTTTTGTAACATCGATCGATCTTATTGGACTTTCAAGATCAAATCAGTGGAAAAACCTGCAAGGGCCTTTCGGAGTATTGTTAAGCCTTTTGTTGCTTGGCGAATGGGCAACTACAAATCCACTGTATGCCATACTTGCAGCTCTGGCAATATTTGCATCAGCTCTCTTCTTTACTAACACTTCTTCAGCAACGACGAAGCAGATAAATTTAAAGGGGGTCTATCTTGCTTCATTGGCCGCACTTGGTTTTGGATCTGTTGCGGTAATTCAAAAGTATGTGACAGCACAGGTTGGAGTTTATTCACAACAAGTTGTATGGAGCTTATCAATATTTTTCAGTTTACTGACTTATATTTTACTGAGCCATAGAGTTAAGGAAGTGTTCAAGAGTCGACGGAAAGATGTTGTACTTGGACTTGGTGCTGGTGTGTTTTATTTGGGCGCAAGTATTTTTCAATTATTTTCTTATAAATATATTCCTGCTGCCATTGGATTTACTATTATTCAACTAAATGCACTATGGACGATAACTATTGGTATTTTGGTCTTTAAAGAGATTGATTTAAAGAAATATGGTAAGCAGGTTGGATTCGGTCTTCTTTTTACTCTCATCGGCGTTTTTCTTCTTGTGCTAGCTAGAAAAAGTGAGCTACTAATGACCGTACCTGGACCAAACCTGAGGAAAATGATGTAATATAAACAATATATGAAAATTATTGATCTATCCCAACCAATATTTAATGGCATGCCCGTTTATCCCGGCGATCCAGGAGTCGTCATAAAAGAAATTCATACACTTGAAAAGGAAGGATGGAATCTAAGAAATGTATCTTTCACCACTCACATTGGAACACACGTTAATGTACCCTACCATATGAATAACACGGGAAAGCGACTAGATTTATATGATCTTGACCGCTTTATAGGAAAAGCAGAATTGTATACACCCGGAATGAAATATTTTAAGAACAAAGGAGTTACTTTTTCCTCGACAAACATTACCAAAGAAATAGCAGACCAACTTATTGCTTTTCCTCCCAAGTTTATCGGACTATCTGAAAAGTTTGAGTTTGATATAGCGCTTGAAAAATTGTTATTGGACGCCGATATTATTTCTTTTGAAAATTTAACCAATACCGACAAACTTCCCGCTTCATTCAATTTTTACGGAGTTCCCCTTAATATCAAGGAGAGTGACGGTAGCCCCGTACGCGCTTTCGCAATTATGTAGAACAGCTACAATGTATGTAGTGTTTGAGTTTGTGGCCTCTTTATGCTAAAATAACTCTTGATATGGGAGAAATTCATGTAAATATTCCTGTCCTGAATTTATTTCTAAGTGAATCGAGAAATGCAATGCGTTCTCTTGGACATAATAACCACGCTCTTATTACAAGCGATGGTAAAGACAGAGGCTTATATGACGAGTCTAAAAGGTTGACACGCAAACTTCGTCATGACTTAGGAAGCCTCTTCCCTCTCGCACAAGCACTTTGGTATCGTTAAGATGCAAAGCACTCCATGGAAAATTAGATGGGCTTTATACGGCGGAAGTCGAATTTAAATCAGAGGATATTAGTACCGCGTTTACTGCGCCAGATTGGTTTGGAAAAGAGGTAACAGAGGACCCAGGATATAAAAATAAAAGTTTGGCTGTATCTGGAATACCAACCTCTGAATAGCCGCACTCAATCAACTGAAATAACACTGGGAGTCTCGAGATCATTTTAAAGATCTTGTGTGTCTAATCCAGTAGTATAATATCACCATGAATGATGGCCACACTTTAGAACAATCACCACATACTCCTTATAAAGAGTTGACTCATCAACAGGAGCAGCACTTAAGACAACAAATATATTATTTTACGCCATTTGTTCGTGGACTGTACCAAACGCTAGTCAAGGAAAGAACTTTAGAGACAAAATCAGTTCCTCCCCTTATACTTAACGACTTAAAAGCATTAACGGTATATTACGCCAAAGCGTTTCTAAACGGAGATTTTGATATGTCTGAAGAACAGACACTGGTAGATGACATTTATCGAACGTTGGATTTACCGGTTGAAGTTGTGCAGAAGAAGATCGCGTCCTTGAGTGCAAATGCTTTTAATAAAACTGACGGATGGGTGACTGATCATCTATTTGGAAGTGTGCCCGTTAGCCAAGTTGACTCCTTAGAGTTGCCGGGTGGCCCGCAATTTAATCAAGGAGCAGGCGAAGGAATAATGAATTTGTCACAAAGAAAAAGAAATGAACTTGTGAATAGTGCTTGTGAATATATTGCAAAAAATAGGGGTGAGTTACCAGTTAGCGCATTTGGAAATGTTGCCCGTGGCATTCTTGATGGAGCCTTTATTTTCGCGGGTTTGCAAAGTAAAAACATTCCCTCTTCCTATCATTTTTATAGAGTGTCCTCTAAGGCTATGGATGATAAAGAAGCATTCGTATTATATGAAGATACGAATAAAGATAGTTGGGGTATTACGGCAGATAGTTTCACAATGAGGGGACCATCAGTTCCACTAAGTATAAAAATGCTTAGCGATCTAGAACTTGCTCGCAAATCAGTATACATCACCTTTTTGGGAGAATATTGGAAAGATAACTTACCGGTCGAGCATGATGCACTGTCAGACTCAACAGGTATGCTATTTAATGCGGATTTGCCTGCAATTCAAAGGCTTCTTCCAAACAGGGTGCGTTGAGGAATTCAAACCAACCTCGAAAGTTAGTTACGGCGTGATCAAAAATATCACGTAAATTGACTCTCAGCAATAAAGTACTATAATATAGATATGTTGCTAGAACAATCTAAAAGAACTGCAGTACAGTTGGCGGCTCGGTATTTGACAAATCCTCTATTAAATGCTGCAGTTGCTGAATCTGTAGACATACGTGCAAGTAAACTTTTTTATGCCGAGGAATTTTCACTGCTGGACAAAGTAACCGGAACTGTTAATGCATTGGGGACAATAAGTCCTACTTCCCGAGACACAACCTTAATAAATACCTATACGAGTAGTTTTGACATGCCTACTTTACCTGCAATGTTTTCATGGTCAAATAGGGAGGAAAGAAAGGAATGGAACAAATTTTTGGTTGAAACGTTTAATTCATTAAACAGAGAAATATCGGATGATACTAATGCAAAAAATGTTTTTAAAGACCCAAGACAAATAAATAATGGGAATCCGCAAGATGTTTTTCGCTTCTTTTTATGGGACGGATATGCACTCTGGAAAGCAAAAATGCTTGTGGCCGAAAATCCTGCCCTTGCAGGCCACGAACAGGACGTTGCAAATGTAATTGTTAATGCAATGTGTGAGGCAACTGTCATTTTGGGAGAGGAAGGCGATAATGAGATAAAAAATATGGCATCATGGCTCAAGGGTCAGGATTGGGTGAGTGAAAAGTGGGGTTTTAGCCCTGAACTGATTGCACGTTTTGAAAGGCTTACAATGCCTGAGGAAATTGAGAGAAAATTTCTTGTTTCTAAATTGCCAGAAGGTCTTGAAACATTTAAACACATTGATATCTCTCAGGGTTATTTGGCAATCGATGGCACAACAAGCACTGAAGTCCGCCTAAGAAAAAAAGGTGAGAAATTTTTTCAAACGGTTAAAGTAGGCTCAGGCAAAACACGTAAAGAAGTTGAGGTCCCTATCACTCAGGAGCAGTTTGAACAGTTGTGGCCACTAACTGAAGGTAAGCGGATTGAAAAAATCCGCTATGAAATACCTTATGATGAATTAACAATAGAACTTGATGTATATCATGGTAAATTGGAAGGACTTTATACGGCGGAAGTCGAATTTAAATCAGAGGATATTAGTACCGCGTTTACTGCGCCAGATTGGTTTGGAAAAGAGGTAACAGAGGACTCAAGATATAAAAATCAAAGTTTGGCTGTAGTCGGAATACCAACCTCTAAATAGCTGCAACCCATTAACTGATTTCTTATCACTCCGGGAGTGTGAATTTTTCTGGGCTGATGTAGTAATCTAATCGAAGAGGTTGTTTATCGGAAACATATCACTCCGGGAGTGATATGTTATTTAAGGCCAGTAACAAGCTTCGTAGTGAATTAACTTCATGATATAATTAAACTCGACTTGGTCCCGTCGTCTAGTGGCCTAGGACATCTGGTTTTCAGCCAGAGAATCTGGGGTTCGAATCCCCACGGGATCACCAATGGTATCAGAAGCCGTGTTCAGAGCACGGATTAGCTCAAAGGAAGGCGATAAACCTGCGGTTCGTATTTCTTTCTTTCTAGTACATACCACTCCCATAGGAAACACCTTATTTTGTAGTGCCTGTTTCATGGCTGGTTCGGTGAGCTTTTCCCATAGTCGGTCCAAATGAAGAAGAAAATACTCTGTAAAATTGCGGACCTTTTCTTTGTTGTACTGTTCAAACTTAATATCTGACTTTTCTACTCCAAGGACCACAATCTCATTATTCACCTTTTCCGCTTCTTTCTTTGCCATCTCTTCGGTATAAATACCTTTATCATACGACTTTCTTATACTTACCAGGTCGGCTTCCAGCATTTCAATGCGCTCATTGATTGCTTTCGCTTCCTCTTTTACAGTGTTTATGGTTTGGTCCCACTCATTAAAAACCATGTGGTCAAATAGCATCATAGTGCGTTTTGTTGGCTTAACTGATTTTAGTACCTTAACAAACTGATTATGTGCTTCCTCAGTGTCTATTCTTGCCCTTCTACACACCTTATTTCCGCACTCGTAGTTCGTATACGACCTACTGCGTCCCCTGGGATTACTCGATGTCATATACTTTCCGCACTCTTCACATTTAACAGTGCCTTTAAGTAAATAGACTTCGCTTGGCTGGGAGCTATACTTTATTTTTACATTAAATACAGCATTGTAAGTCTTTGTCCAAAGCGCTTCATCAACAATTGGCTCATGTTTACCTTGAGAGTATTCATTCCACTTTTCACAATACATTTTTCCGTAATAGAATGAGTTCTTTACAATACGATTTACTGTTTTAATTGTCGCAGGGAAGTGGGTAATATCTTCAAAGCCTCGTACATTCATGCGGTCCGCAAGTTGCTGTTTTGTATAAAGGGAGGTACTTGCTTCTTGAAATAATGTATATAGGATAGGTCTTAGTTTTTTATGAGGCAGGGGTGCTTTCCCTTTGTTTTCTTCATTCGTTTTGAATGGTCGTATATATCCAATTGGGCATTTCCAGCACCATACGCCCTTTCTATACAGCGCAAGCATATTGTCATGTATTCTTTCACCTTTCATCTCATTATCAAACTGTCCTAAAGCCAAAAGTATGGTTTTTAATAGAGAGCTTGTTGGTGATTTTTCTATTCCCTCAGTAGTAGACGCCATTTCAATACCATATTTTGCAAGTAGAGCAGAGGCCGCCAATCCTTCTTCAGTATTTCGGGACCACCTATCCAGCTTATAGACAATTACATAAGAGACGTTGTTTTTTTTAGAACAACAAAACTGTAGTAATTGCCTCATGCCTGGCCGTGTATTTATATGTTTTGCAGATATACCCTC
>PFLF01000059.1:1304-13462 GCA_002784505.1 Candidatus Roizmanbacteria bacterium CG_4_10_14_0_8_um_filter_39_9 | reverse complement strand
GACATTATTCATTCACTTTTTCAAACCAAGACAATTACGAAATAATTATTTATATTAACATATGGCAAAAACATTCTTTTTTGGATACGGATCATATAGAGATAAGAAAAAAATTGCTGAAATAATCGGAAAAGACCCGGAGGGAGGAGAACCCGCTGTTCTTGAGGGATATCTACTTGCTGTTCAAACTCTTGATCAGATCCCCGGGAGTGCACGAGCGGTACTTCAAAAAGTGTGGGGAGATCAGTTCCGAGCATATACTATTCGAAAAAGTCCAGGAATTGTTGTGGGAACTGTCTGGATAATTGACCAGGAAGATTTAAATAAGATTAAGGAGTGGGAATTTGTTGAAGAACAGTGGCGGGAAATCAAACAAGTTGACGTAACTACCAACAGTGGAACAAAAATACCGGTATTAACCGACCTGGCTCGTGAAACACTTCCCGTTAAAGAATTTGTCAATGGAATTGAATATGAATATAACCTTAATAAAAAAGGTAAAAATATATATCGTGAAGATGATGAACACAAATTCAAAGAGATAATGCGCATTCGCCAGGAGCTTGGAATAACTCATCAGTACCTCAACGCATAAGCCTCCAAAAAAAATCAATTGAAGATTTGCATAATTAAAGGTAGAATATAGGCAATTACCAATTGTTTCGAGGAGATTGGAATTTAAGAATAAATCAAAGTTATTAAATTCATGACAAATACACATATAGGTACATTTCACACGTACTCATGACACTCCTCGAACATCATAAAAGGATGTTCATATGTTTACTTTTCTAAAAAATCTATTATTTGGTTCACAAAAAAGAGCTGAAGAGGTAGCTCAAGCTAACCAAGAGGTCAAGGCCATTTTACTTAAGGCAAATGAAGAGGCTCTTCGCACCCGTAGCGAAGCTGAGAAATCTTCTCAGAAAATACTCAGTGAGGCAATGGAGGTTGAAAAACGCATCTCCTTTCGCGAAGAACAGATCACTGAGAAAGAGAAAATCATCGTAAAAGATAAGGAACAGATTGAACGAGACCGCCAAAGCCTAAATGATGGAAAAAAAGACCTTGATGAAAAGCGTGATACTATTCTCCAGAAACTTGAAAAAGTTGCTCAGCTTTCGAAAGACCAAGCCCGCGAACTTCTCCTTCAGGGGTGGGAAGAAAAACTAAAAAGCGATATTGCAAAACGCATTACACAGGCCGAGGAAGAGATTAAATCAAAGGCAGATGAAAAAGGAAAACAGATTTTGCTTGATGTTATGCGGTACGGAGCAACGGATATCGTTGCGGAATATACTCTCTCAGTTGTTCATCTGCCAAGTGATGATTATAAGGGTCGCATTATCGGTAAAGAAGGACGAAATATTCGTGCCTTTGAGGTTGCAACAGGGGTTGATGTTGATCTTGAAGAAGAAGGTGTTATGAAACTATCATCATTTGATGCGGTTCGCCGAGAAATTGCAAGAACGGCACTTGAACGACTCATTAAAGACGGCCGGATTCAACCTGCACGAATTGAAGAAATTGTTGCAAAAACAAAAGAAGAGGTAGAAAAAACTATTTTCAAAGCGGGTGAGGAACTTGCACATAAGGTAGGAATATTTAATCTTCCTGCAGAAATAATTCAACTCTTAGGAAAATTTAAATATCGGTACTCATATGGTCAGAATATGATCGTTCATACTCTTGAGGAGACAAGAATAGGAGTGGCCCTTGCCCATGAACTGAAAGCTGATATAAATGTAGTAAAGCTTGGCTGTATTCTCCATGATATCGGAAAAGTTATTGATGCAAAAGAAGGGAATCATATTGATCTGGGAGTTGAGCTTGCTAAAAAATATCGTTTTCCTCAAAAAGTAGTTGACTGTATTGCATCCCATCATGAAGATGTCCCCTTCACTTCAATTGAAGGACTCATCGTCTATATTTCAGATGCAGTGTCAGGCGGCAGACCAGGAGCACGCCATGAAGATCTAGAGGAATACTTGAAGCGTATTAAAACCATCGAAGATATCGCAAAGACAAAAAAAGGTGTAAAAGAAGCATATGCACTTCAAGCGGGACGGGAACTGCGCGTTATTGTGCAGCCAAATGAAATCAGCGATGATGAATCGGTTGTTTTGGCCGCCAAAATAAAACAGGAGCTTGAGGAAAAGTTTGAAGTATTCCCCGGGCAGATAAAAATCACGGTACTTCGTGAGTTTAGAGCTGAAGACCGGACAAAAATTTAATTTTTGAAAACTTTCGGATAACAGATGTCAAATATTTTTTGACATCTGGGATCTGCAATTTTTATTCTCAGACGCATTGTCCGAGCAATCTAAATTTGATATAGATTGTTATAATAAGATATTCTTAATATAGATTGACAAGAGGCTTCAAACTCATTAAGCTATTAATGTTTTATATTCCATTACTATTTTTATCGTCAACAATAAAAGGAGGTGACATCATATGACAAAAGCAGACCTCGTCGCTCAAGTAACAAAAAAAGCAGGACTTACCGCCAAAGCATCTAAAGATGCAGTGGGCGCAGTCTTTGGGTCAATCACTGACGCTCTTAAAAGAGGAGAGAAAGTGGTAGTTACCGGATTTGGTACATTTATGGTTCGTAAACGAGCATCCAGAAAAGGGAGAAATCCTCAAACTGGTGCTGAAATTCAAATTCCAGCAACAAAAACACCAGGCTTTACAGCAGGAAAAAGCCTTAAACGTTTGGTGAAGTAAGATTCCTTTGATAACCCCGCCTTAATCCGGCGGGGTTTTTTGTATTTGACAATTAATATTGCTATACTGATTCTATGACCATCTTCATCGGCGCCGATCACCGGGGATTTGAACTCAAAAATAAAATTATTGAGTACCTACATGAGAAAAACATCCGTATTGAGGATTTGGGAAGCTATCAACTGGAGCCCCTTGATGACAACCCGGACATCGGACAAAAAGTTGCACAGGCCATTCTTCAAAACACCAAGGAATTTTTAGGAATAGCTGTTTGCGGATCAGGTATTGGAGTAGCAATTGCAGCAAATAGATATAAGGGAATAAGATGCGGTCTCGCTTTTTCAAAAGAACAAACCGTTCACGGAAGGCAAAATGATCATATAAATATGATTGCCATTCCCTCCGATTATCTTGACTTTGAAAAATCAAAAGAAATTATTGACGTTTTTATTTCTACCCCCCCTATCCTTGCCGAAAAATATATAAGGCGCTCTCGTAAAATGGACGATCCGCTTCTCCCTCATTGAATCTGATATCTTCCGTCATCTTGCCTTTCAACAATTCCTTTTAATTCTAAAGACGATAGGATGCTTAACACGGTCTGGACCGCAAAAGATGTTTTTTCAACCATATCGTCAATTGACGCCGGTTCGCTCTTCATTAATTCTAAAATCCCCCGTTCTTCGTCAGTCAAATTAATCTGTGAAATTACTTTCCCGATATTTTTTAAAGGAATATTGAGTTCATGAAATATATCGTCAACACTCGTCACAAACACTGCTCCCTGTTTTAACAGAATATTCGGGGCATCTCCCATTACGGAGGTAATCGGTGATGGCGGAGCAAAGACAGATCTTCCTTGATTTGCTGCATATTTTGCCGTTATTAATGCACCAGAATCAGAAGCTCCTTCGATAACCACGATTCCTTTAGATAATCCGGATATGATTCGGTTTCGAGCAACAAACAGCCCTTTTAAAACAGTATGCCCGGGAGGAAATTCCGATAGAATCACCCCGCCTTTTTTTATAATGTCAAAATAAAGCTGCCGGTTTACGGAGGGATAAATAATATCTACCCCGCAGCCTAAAACCGCTATCGTCGGAGTGTTGCAGGTTAGTGCGGCTTGATGAGCGATTGTATCGACTCCGAGCGCCATTCCTGAGATTATCAAGACACCCCGCGAGGCCAAGCCCATGGAAAGTGTTCTCGCTACTTGTTGACCATATGAGGTTGGCTTTCTGGTGCCGACTACACTAATTGTTACCTGCTTTTCAAACTGCAACTTATTCCAGTCCCCTTTTATGTACAAACAAATGGGAGGATCTGAAATATTTTTTAAACAGAGAGGATATGCGGGATCATCAATGCAAAGGGGAAATATTTTTTTTCGAATCAGGTCATTTATTATTTTTTCTTTATTAAAACGGTTTCTGAATGCAATAAATTCTTCTGATAATCTTTGACCAAGGAGATATTTTATCTGTGTGCCGGATGCATTATATGAATCCCGCGCTGAGCCAAAAGCGCTGATGAGTGCATGAAACTTCATGGGCCCTATCCCCTGACAGAAAGAAAACCCAACGTAGTATCCGATATCTTCTATCATATGTGGTAATAGTAAGAATGTTTGTATATAACTACAAGTGTCTAGAAGCTACAAAAATATGAAGTGGGGGCGTTACAAAAGTATATTTATTAGGAAGTACCTTATCCTTTAAATGAGTGGGTCATTACCCCCTTTATTCCACGGATGACAACGGACTATTCTTTTAAGGCTAAGCCCTATTCCCTGGCCAACACCATATTTTTCTATTGCCTGATAAGAATACTCTGAGCATGTGGGAGTGAACCTACAAACCCTGTCGGTTAGAAATAAATTGCGGGCTATTTCGCCATGAAAGAAAGATGTCTTCTGATAGAGCCGGATAAAGCCTAGAACCGTTTTTTTGAGCATGAGTATAGTATAATCTAATTATATGGGAATCGTTTTTATTATTATAGCCCAGTTTCTGTGGGCGCTCGAATTTATTATCATCCGTAAGTTTTTTCCCACACAAAATTCATTTGTGATTTCAGCTATAACCTGTGTTTTTGCAACACTTTTTTATGTACCTGCATTTGTTATGCAAAAGGTGAAATTTTCGCTCCGTGAATGGATCCTTCTGGGAGTGATTGGATTTTTTATCATTTCCCTATGACCCCCATGAAAATATCCATTATTACGCTTTTTCCCTCGATGATTGACAGCTTCATAAATGAGAGCATCCTCAAGCGGGCTCAGGAAAAAAAACTCGTTGAAATTGAAGTCATAAATTTACGAGATTCTGCAATTGATGATTACGGGACTGTTGATGATAAGCCGTATGGAGGAGGCGTTGGGATGGTCATCCGGGTTGATGTTATTAAAAAAGCAATTAATTTTGTTACCAGTCGCCAGTCGCCAGTCGCCAATCGCAAAATCATTTTGACTTCAGCAAGAGGAAAAACATATAAACAATCAGTTGCGAAGGAATATTCCAAACTCGATCATCTTATTATAATTGCTGGCCACTATGAAGGGATAGACGAACGGGTTATGGAGTATGTTGACGAAGAAATTTCAGTTGGAGATTATGTTTTAACCGGAGGTGAATTACCTGCCTGTATTATCGCCGACTCGGTAACCCGCCTTGTATCCGGGGTATTAAAACATCCTGAGGCAACGGAACTTGAAAGCTTCTCACTCATTGAAGGTCAACAACTACTGGAATGTCCTCAATACACACGTCCTGAAGAGTTCAAAGGAAAAAAAGTGCCTGAAATATTACTGTCCGGAAATCATAAAAATATTAGCGACTGGCGAAAAGCTCAGGCCATCGATATTACAAAAAAAAGAAGACCGGACCTTTTAAAAAAGAATTGACAAACAGCTCCTCAATCCTGCTATAATTATTCTATTACTAATTAAGTAGCAATTATTATGTTCGTAAAATTAACACCAAAAAATTTTCCCGAGTCATTATTTTCATTAAAGGGCATCTCAAAAAAAACTGTCGAAGAACATCTGAAGCTCTATACGGGTTATGTGAATAAATACAATGAAGTAAATGAAAAATTGGCAACGTTAACCGATGAGGATTATGGGAAAGCAAATCAGGTGTATTCCCCCATCCGAGAACTAAAAGTTGAGCTCTCTTTTGCCTATGGCGGAGTTATCAATCATGAAATTTATTTTGGACATTTGGGGGGGGTCAAAAAAAATATTCCGACAGGCACCCTCCTGGAACAAATTTCGATTGACTTTGGATCTTTTGATAACTACAGAAAAGATATGAAGGCTTCGGGTATCTGTGCCCGGGGTTGGGTCTGGACGGCGTGGAACAGTGCCGAAAAGCGCCTAGTAAATTATATTGGAGATGCTCAAAATAGCTATTTAGTTTGGAATGCGATTCCAATTATCGTGTTGGACAAAAACGAACATGCCTATTTTACCGACTATGGAGTAAACCGTGCAGGTTATATTGATGCTTTTTTTGAAAATCTAAACTGGGAAGTTGCAGAAAAAACTTTTCAACATCTTGTCAAATAAGGTGAGTTATGATATAACTTGTATCTATGATATCTCTTGTTGGTGTTGTGAAAAAATTCGGAAGCAAAACTGCACTCAAAGACATATCATTTCAGGCAAAAGAAGGTGAAATCGTAGGGTTCCTGGGGCCCAATGGCGCCGGGAAAACAACAACCATGCGGCTTCTTTTAGGTGTTTTGGACCCTACTTCAGGGTCGGTTACGGTTGACGGAATGAGCCCGACTGACAGACGTGTTGATGTAGTGAAAACGATTGGTTATCTTCCAGAAAACAACCCCCTCTATCCAGAAATGAAGGTGAGAGAGTATCTTTCATTTATTGCAGAGATTAAACAAGAAGACTCGCTTGATACAATTATTGAATCGGTTGACCTAGATAATGTTATGGATAGTCGAATTGAGGAAATCTCCCGCGGATACAAACAACGAGTTGGGCTTGCGGCGGCTTTATGCGGAGACCCAAAAATACTTATACTCGATGAGCCAACATCAGGGCTTGACCCAATCGAACAGGAAAAAATCCGTAACTTAATTTACAAAATCAGAAAAAATAAAACAGTGATTTTTTCGACCCATATTCTGTCTGAAGTTGAGGAAATTGCCGGACGTATTATCATTATTTATGAGGGTCGTATCGTCTTTAACGGTCCAACACCTAAGGGAAAGGGAGCTGTTGAAAAGCTGTTTAAAAAAACAATTGCGAAAAACATGATATGAAACCAATAATTAATAAAGAAATACAATACTATCTTAACAACCCGATCGGGTACATTATCCTTGCTTTGTTTGGGATTTTTATTAATTTTCTTTTTGTGAAGGATCTCTTTGTTAACGGGGCTTTCTCGCTACAGACTTTTTTTGCACTTATCCCCTGGATCTATCTCATTTTTATTCCGGCGCTCGGCATGAGGATATTCTCTGAAGAAAAAAGATTAAATACGCTCGAGGTCCTATTAGCCCTCCCCGTCTCAGAAACTCAAATTGTTTTGGCAAAGTTTTTTAGCCTCGTATTCTTAGTTTGCATAAGCCTTGTACTTACCCTATCAATTCCTGTCTCGGTCAACCTGATAAGCCATCTTTATCTCCCCGAGGTTGTCGTCGGATATTGTGGCGCAGTGCTCATTGGAGGAGCGTTTATTTCGTTAACTATGCTATTTTCGGTACGAACAAAAAATCAAATTGTAGCGTTTCTTCTTTCAGTGCTGACTATATTTGTACTCATGGGATTATCATCTGACCTGCTTGCGACCATTCTCCCAAAATCAATTCAAGATATTTTGATATTTTTTGGACCCCTAAATCACTACCAAAATTTTGCGAAAGGAATCCTTGATGTTCGCTCAATCTTTTATTTTGTATGCATTATAGTTTTGTCTTTATTTGCCACCATTATTGATCTTGAAAAAAGATCATAAGATATGAAAAAAATAGTTCCAAAACTCAAGAAAATCCGTTTGACTCATCTTTTTAAGATAGGTCATCTCAGCCGCGAGATTATCTTCGCCATTCTTTGCTGTTGTTTTATCGGGCTCACCATACTCCTCATCCCTATCGGCATCCGTTTTGACTTTTCTCGAAATCAAGCATATAGTTTGTCAGGAGCTACCAAAAAGATTATTCAAAAATTAGATAAGCCCGTCTCCCTCACTTTTTATGTGACATCCGAACTTCCGACCCGCCTCATCCCTCTTAAAACTGAGGTAATTGACCTGCTAAATGAATATAAAAAAATAAATAATTCTAAAATTGCGGTAACTGTTGTTGATCCGAAAAAGGATCCGAAAAAAGAAGCCGAGATTAAACAGTTAGGGTTGCCGGAATTGCAATTTTCACAGCTGGAACAGGACAAATATCAAGTAACAAACGCATATTTCGGTTTAGGTATCACATATCAGGATAAAAAGGAGATTATTCCACAGCTTACTGATGTTTCAAATATTGAATATAATATCACTTCTCTAATCTATCGCATGACAAAAAAAGAATTTGAAAAGATAGGTATCATTGGCGTTCCTCAAAGTGCCGATCCTCAAAATGATAGTTACTATGCATTCAAGACTGTATTGTTTCAACAGTATGAGATTGCCCCTTTGACAATTGAAACAACTGAAGAAACACCAATTGATAAAAATAACAAATTGCTCATCATTATTGATGACAGCGCAACTACGTATGATGAAGTGCAGCTGAGTAAACTTAAAAAATATGCTGAAGATGGAGGAAAAATCATCTTTTTCATCGATGGGGTGAAGGTCAACGAATCGCTACAGACCTCATCCTCATCTGCAAATCTATCCGGACTTTTACGGGATTTTGGCATACATCTTGAACCGAATCTGGTGTTGTCTAGCTCCGCCGAGTACGTGAACTTTGGCAATAGCGTGTTCCAATATCTTACCCCTTACCCATTTTGGGTAAAATCGACTGACTTTAATACGAAGACTGGTTATTTTGCCAATATTTCTCAACTGACATTTCCATGGACCTCATCAGTTACACCGATCAAGGTGCCGGGGGTAGCAACCGAGGTGTTGGCCGCAACCTCAAAACAGTCGTGGGAGCAAAGGGGAACGTTTGAGCTCAATCCTCAAAATATTCCTCAACCTTTGACCAAAAATGTGAAAAGTTTTGCACTCGTTGCACAATCTGCCATTGGAAAAAAAGGAACGGTCGTGGTAGTCCCCACTTCCCGATTTGTTGACGGAAAATATCTTTCACGAACATCAGGAAATATCGAATTTGCATTTAACATGATCGACAATCTCGCTTCATCCGGCGCTTTATCAGGAATCAGATCGCGCGCGACCACCTTCCAACCACTCCCTGAGCTCCCTCAGTCTCAAAAAGAGCTCTTTAAATATGTTAATATTCTTCTTTTGCCTGGCCTTTTGGCCCTCTACGGTACGATACGGATCATGAAAAGAAAGTAGATTTAGTATCTTTTGATTAGAATTTAGAGTTTTTTAGTGTTTAGAGTTTAAAAAAAGTCAGACCAAAACATATCTAGCCGATTTGGTGCTACCGATCTTCTTGATGATCCCTTTTTTTATAAGATCCTGCACATCGCGAAGGACCGAATCTTCGGAAATATCGGTAAACAAGGTAGTAAATGATTGGTTTTGGAGGTATCCAACTTCCTGAATATATTCCATCACTTTTATCTGCCGCTCCGTTAAAAATATCTGTTGACCACCGATTTTTTCTTTAAGTTTTACATCTTTTGAAAGTTTAAGGATCTTTTCTTTTGTCTTGGTGAACTCAACAGACGCACCATAGGTAAAATACTCAAGCCATGCGGCCAGATTGCCGGAGGTCGCCTTCCCCAGATTTTCATAATACGTGACTGCATCACGATCATAATGCTCCTCAAGCGAAAAGAAACGACGGATATCATATCCCCCAAGAAGGAGAATAAGAGTTGTAAGGACACGCGCTACACGCCCGTTTCCGTCAATAAACGGATGGATGCGCACCAGTTCGTGATGTACGATTCCCGCTTTCAGAATAGGATGAATTTGATCTGTTTCTTCCTTGTTGATCCAATACACAAACTCCCGCATGAGAAAAGGAACTTCCATAGGAGTGGGAGGTTTAAAAGTAATCTCCCCCGTTGCAGAATTGCGGATTACCACTTGTTTTAGCCGGTATTCCCCTGCCTGCTCAGCCGTTAGTATCTTAGCAGTAATGATACGGTGAAGTTTTTTTACCAGCTGTTCGGTGATTTTATCTATCTTCTTTTTCGCCTCTTCATCCGTAAACTCAATAACCATCCGGTAGTTGATAACTTCTTGGATATCTCGGGGCCTCCCAATAACGTCTTTTCCGAGGAGTACGTCTTTTGCTTCCGTAGGACGCAGTTGATTTCCTTCAATATGAGTTCCGTGATAGGCCGATCTGACAATCGCATCTTCCTTAAACTTTTTTTCCCAGAGAGGAAGAAGGGGTGAATGACGAATGACCTCCTCGGCCGCTTCAATCTTTGAAATATTGTTTAGAATCTGGTTGGTGATATTAAATGTAGGATTAAACATAGAAATAATTATATCACTTGAATGCGTTCCAAAATTTCCAGAGACAGTTTATGGAGAGCTGTTTGTGTGCCTAAATTTTCTGATAAGGTTTCGTTCAGATCTTTACACTTATTTTGAATCAAAAGCCGAATATCCGAATCAATCCCCTTTTTCTGGATAACTCTCTTATACCAATCAAAGTTTACTGCGGTCAATATATGTTTCCCGAAAAAGGTTTGAAATTTTTCTAGTTCCTTTCTGTCAGCTTTCTCTTTAAATAGTTCGACAATGAGAGTGTTCTTTCCTTCTTCGGTATCTGACGCCACCGACTTGCCGGTTTTTTTATCATCCCCCATAACTCCTTCATAGTCATCTTTTAACTGGAACACCATGCCTAGGCCAGTCATCCATTCCTCCCATTGAACAAGCTTCTCCTGTGAGGCACCGGCAAGCAGGAGTCCGAACAAAACGGGACAAACGAATGAGTACTGGGCAGTTTTAAGAAGCATGATTTTTTGGGGAGAACTTAAATGTTTTGAGTCGAGATATTGGCCAATAAGCAGTTCTTGTTTGTACTTATTAAATAGGTCTGTGATACGTTTTTTTTCTTGAGCCTTCAGTTTGAACGAAAAAACAATATCCATGAAAAGCTCATCGGCAAGGGTAAGAACAAAATCACCGGCTAGAACCCCCATCTCCATTCCATACTTGACATGAACGGTCGGGTTGCCTCTCCGCAGGTGCGCATTGTCAATAATGTCGTCATGAATAAGCGCAAACGTATGAAATAGTTCAAAAATAAAAGAAAATTTGAGTATGTCTATGCTCTTTTTCTTATTGAAGCTATTGAATGAAAAATAAAAAAGTGCAGGCCGGAATCTTTTACCCCCGTTTGATATAAATTCTTTTATGCACTCAACCATCTCTCCACCGTGCGGATCTATTTCTTTTAACGTCTTTGCTTTCAAATCAAGATAAGAAAATAAAGCCGTATCAAATTGTTTTTTAAACTCAGGTAAGTATTTCATTTTCCGAATCTGCGTTTGCGCTCCCCATATTCGTCAATCGCCTTTTCAAGCTCATCCGGTCCAAAATCTGGAAACATCAGGGGAGAAAAATAATATTCACTGTACGCAGACTGCCAAGTCATAAATCCGGAGAGCCGTTCTTCTCCGCTTGTCCGGATAATCAAATCCGGCTCCGCCTGTGGCAAATCCTTTGTGTCTAAATAATTATTAAAAGATTTTTTATCCAAATCATCAATTCGTAACCCGAAATCCGTTAATTTTTTAATTCCTCGTATGATTTCGTCTCTGCCCCCATAATCCAATGCAACCACAAAATAGTAATCGGTAAAATGCTTTGTTTCTTCCTCAGCCTGTATAATCTTTTTTTTGAGGCCGTCGGGGATCCGGTCTTTTCTCCCCATATGAATAATGCGAGTCTTTTCCTTTATTGCTTCTTCTCGTTCACGGTCGATAAACGTATCAAAAAGATTCATAAGATAGCCTGTTTCTTCAACGGTCCGTTTCCAGTTCTCCGTGGAGAAAACCCAAAACGTAATAATTTTAACCCCCAGGACTTTTGCCCGTTTTGACAGAGCT
The DNA here is from genome assembly GCA_002784505.1 of Candidatus Roizmanbacteria bacterium CG_4_10_14_0_8_um_filter_39_9. GTDB lineage: Bacteria > Patescibacteriota > Microgenomatia > UBA1406 > GWC2-37-13 > YC2-FULL-38-9. Next base: position 1,548 of record PFLF01000059.1, on the reverse strand, counting down.
TTCACGGTCTCTGCGCCCCTCCGATGACCCTCAAGCGTGGGCAATCCTTTTTCTTTCGCCCATCTTCGATTTCCATCGGCAATTATCGCTATATGTGTTGGAATATGAGACTTATCCATATAGCCATATTATACCTGGTCGCCCGCAGTATTTTCTCATTGAATAATGAGCATGAAATCGGGTTTTAGAAATCGATAGGTTTTAGGTTATTTTTGGTAAATAATTTCTGTTTTTCTTTCTCCAT
>PFLF01000059.1:0-1279 GCA_002784505.1 Candidatus Roizmanbacteria bacterium CG_4_10_14_0_8_um_filter_39_9 | reverse complement strand
TCTGTTTTTCTTTCTCCATAATCATAGCACATTCATTGTCTGAATAGTGTTTAGAAAGTGTGTTAAGTTGGGTGAATGTTACTCCTGGCTTGAGAAATCCAACTGCGGAAACTTTCTGTAACGCCTGATAAGGAGTCTGGTATACATCATATTTTTTCTTCTGTTTTCCTTTTTCATTTATCGTTGTTGTCGCAAATCCACAGGGGCGATGAAAGTTGAGATAAGGATTGAAAAACTGTATGTAAAAATCATTAATCTGGGGAGCATACTTTTGATGGATGTAAAAGTATCCCATATGTTTTCTGATGATACTTCCGTTCTTACTCTCCACCAGTGCATTATCGTTACTCTGTCTACTTCGAGACTTGGTAAGTTTGATGAGTAATTTGTTGAGTAAATCAGCAATTGTATAGTTAATATATTCACTCCCGTTATCTGCATGAAACTCAATAATAATGAAAGGATATTGGTCTATCATAAGGAGTAATATTGGCTCTAGATATATTTCCGTTATCTTTTCCACTGACGCTATTATCTCCCACTGAGTCACCCCATCCACCGAGTTGATGTGATACACTCCCTTCTTCTCGTTCATATCGCCCTGGTGGACTGTATCAATCCGGATGTATCCAGGCAATCCGTTAGGCATTGGCTTTCTCCGTTCTCCGATATTCCGCTTCACAGCTTGAGTGTGGGTGTAGGTTAAACTCTTTGATTGATAGATTCTTGTTCCTCGTAAACGGTACAAATGGGGAATAGATATCTTGGAAATATTCGCATATTCCACATGACCAAATTCTTTGTATTCTCGCTCCAATATTTTTTTTGTTGCATGTCCATTCAGACGAGAGTGAACATTATCCGTTGCACATAAAAGCGCAATATCGTGGGGGGAATATTTGGAGGTAAATGAATTCCTTTTGTATGGGGTGATTGCCAATTCTCCCAACAGATATTTTTCAACAAGACGAGTAATTTGGGAGACAGAATATCCGGTGACCGTTTGCACATATTTTCGTATCTTTCCCCGATCTTTTTTCTTGCAGTTCCGAAAGGCAAATGTATTGAGTGTATTTTTCACCCATTCATATGTTTCCTTTTTATTGAGGGAAGTAAATGTTTTCTCTGGCACTCCAGCAACAAACTGTTCCAAGTCGCTTATTGTACTCAAGTTAGTGTCTTTCATAGTTATATTCATAGCCTATGATTCTACTAACCCGTTTCCTTTTTCATGCTCATCTTGCGTGAGAATGACTTGTTATTTCATGCTCATCTTGTA
>PFLF01000011.1 GCA_002784505.1 Candidatus Roizmanbacteria bacterium CG_4_10_14_0_8_um_filter_39_9 | reverse complement strand
AATTTGTGATTAATAACCCGACTTCCCTCCAACTAATATTTCTGTTATTATAAAACTATGTCTTCATTTGAATATATAAAAATCGCCTGGTACTATTTTTCAATGTGGGGCAAGCGCCTCATTCTTTTTTTTCTTGTTCTGTCGATTATCCTGGCCTTTTTCCTTCATTTTTTAGGGCAGGATAAACAGGCACTTAGAACAAATAAATCCATTGAGAAGGAACAAACAAAATTGCTTTATACCACACTAAATGACCCAAAACTCCAAGAAACTAAGCAGGGTCAGGTCGTAGCAAAAATATATAGTGGCTTTTTGTGCTGGAGTATTGGTGAGGTCTGTACTAATAATCCTGCCGATGCTCCAAAATACCTTTCGCAAAGTATTACCGCCAAAATAGCGTCTTTGATTGTTTTGCCCATTGTAAATCCCCCCGCATCAGGCATATATTGGGCAAGTGACACCCTACAAAATGCCGGTTTTATTCCAAAAACATATGCAGCGGAAGGTATTGGGTTTGCCGCCTTAAAACCCATTATGAATTTATGGAAGGTGTTTCGGGATATCTCTTATATGCTTCTTGTCCTTGTATTAGTCATCATCGGCTTCATGATAATGTTCCGAATGAAGCTCAATCCTCAAACGGTCATTAATGTTGAAAATGCATTGCCAAAGATAGTAGTAGCAATGATACTGATTACGTTTTCATTTGCTATTGCTGGATTTATGATTGATCTTATGTATGTGCTTATTGCAATCGTAATATCTGTCGTAAGTAGTAACGGAGCTTTTTATGATGTAGGGCTCATGCAAAATACTTATTTAAACGGCAATGCAACTAGTCTGTGGAATAGTATTTTCGCCAATCCTGCCAATATTAATGGGGCGGCTCGGGGACTTGATGGAAACCTTGGCTTTCTTGCTAACTGGGCAAACTTAAATTGGCTTGGCAAATCGGTAATTATGAACACTCTCACCGCTCTCCCAAGTTTTGTCTCAGGTACGCTTTACGGAATAGTAAATTTTGTCATTGGCTATGGCATTACAGAGCTCTTATTTGGTAAACTTTTTGATATCTTTGGAAAAGCCCTTAATGTTATTGGGGGGGGAACGCTCGTCGTAGGATATCTTACTCAGTTGTTAACGTTTGTCGCAACAGCTCAATTATCTATATTGATAGGCTTCACTATCGGCCCAACAATTATTGTTCCAATAATCGCCGGCGCACTTGTTTTTTTTACCGTACTATTTCTTTTCTTTAGAATATTTCTTATGTTATTTCACGCATATCTCCAAATATTATTTATGATAATTGTTGCGCCGCTCATACTCGTGTTTGAGGCAATTCCCGGCAAATCAACTTTCTCTTTTTGGTTTAAGAATCTTGCTGCTGAAGTACTTACTTTTCCGCTGGTTATTGGAATTCTCACAATTGGTTTTGTCCTTTCAAATCAATTGTCTATCGAGGGAAATTTTTGGAGGCCACCTTTTTTAAATGCGCTTGATCCAAATTTGCTCCCTATCTTTATTGGGATGGGCGTACTTTTTATGACGCCCAATCTAATAAAACTAGCCAAAGAACAACTCTTTGGTGTTAAAGGTCTCCCAATTAGCTTTGGACTTGGCACCTTCTTTGCCGGTGCAGGTGCAGGTGCTGGTGGAGCGCTGAGTTTGGTTGGGCAGATTAGCACCGCAAGTATGGGTATTCAAGCTTTGACAGGAAAATCAATTGGTAATATTATTGGAACTTCACATCTACCAGGTCCATCACACGGAGTCGATCAGGTTGTCGCTGATGCGCTCGATCCAAAGAAGGGGGGAAAATGAGGGGGTTAAATAAGTTATTGAAATCCAGGGATCCTTAAGATTTTTACTCCAATCAGTTGGAGGATCAGAACGGAGAAAATAATAATCATAAGTCCCGTTATACATGAGGTCATGAGTTGTTGCGCTTTTTTAACTTTTTCTGCATTACCTCCTGATGTCTGCATCATGATGGCTGCATAAATAATGCAAAGCATTGATATGCCTCCAGCCAACCCTACTCCCCATCCCAGTAATGTCTCCTGAATAAATGATGCCGCATTACTTCTTACGCATCCAACCCCCGTCCACACCCCAACCGATTGACCTGTTCCTTGTAAACAAGATTTGCATTTGTTAAGTTCATCGCTTGATGAAATATTGTCACATAATTTAATAAGGGTATCAAGTGGCGCTTTGGGAGGATCAATACAGTGGCAGGAAGGGTTTGAAAGATCACCAGGGGTGCTGGGTATTCCGTCCATACACGGTTGAGTCGCAACTGCGGTTTGAAATGAAAGAAGTGATTCAACAGGATTTGGAAGATGTAGTAGGGTTAACATATCTGTAATTAAACCCGGAAGTGGAGTTTGTTGTGTCTTTGGGTTATTTGCGCAACAGCGACTATTACACGGATCATTCGCATATCCGCAACTTACACCCGGAGCAGGTATAGTAAGTGTTGGGGCACAAACCGGAGGAGCGATAGTTGGTGTAACCGCTTGTGCTTGTAATGTAATGAGAGAAATTAACAACCAACCTGCAACAACACTAATAAATACTTGTTTCATAGATAATAAATTCAGTATACAAGAAAACTATTTCTTTTTTCCTTCTGTTTCTTTAAGCGAGTCCTGAATGAATTTCCACAATAACCAGGCAATTACAAATGGAATATATCTATTGACAAAATCAAATGTTATATCTTTCCAATTACCTCCAAATTTTTCTCGAAGTTTTTTTGTCGTCCATGTATAGTCGGGTTTTCTTTTCTGGAACAGTGGTATTTCTTTTCCAAACAGCTTCATTGAATATGGAAGCTTTAGGGGCGTTTTCATAAACGGGAGATTGACATATATTGGAGTATATTCAGGCTTGCTATTACTCACATTTAAACCATCAAGTTCGAGAAGACCTCTTGTTTCAAGAGCATAACAAAACCGGTCAATTTCAGTACTATCCCATTCCCAAGCCCGCCCTCGGCCAGCACGTTCTGCAGCAATTGAATTTGCCTTTCCAATACCAAATAATCCATAAGCCCACCTTGCACGCGTATCCTTTTTAAAATAATTTATGGTCATAGCGGCAATATTGTGGACGATGCGCATGGCGTAGTCGGTGCCGATGATGGCGTCAATTGAGCCGTAACATTTTTTCATGATTTCAATAATCGGGGTAAAGTCGCGCTTACCGTTTGTTGCTATTTCAGCCAGGGTCTTGGGAAGCTTTACCAATTCTCCCGCAACATTTTTTTCAACCGATGCAATATCGGCAATGGCACGCGGCAATACCCGGGCGCCTCCTCCCCTCCAGGGAATAAAGCTCAAATCCACCTCATCAACGGCTAATGTAAATTTATATTCTTTGTCTTTAAGATATGGTGTAAATATTTTGTCCAAAAACTCAGTATTTTTTGAATATTTATTATGAATATTGCGTAGAAGTTCCTGTAACTGGGCAATTCGCGCGGGCGATAGTTTTTTATCTAATAATTGTCCTAGTTTTTCCTCTGTCAGTTTATATTCAATGTCTCCATGATGCCAAGGATCCACATGCTTATCAACCATATCGTGCATCCCCTTACTTACTTCTTTTCGAAGCAGCTGTTCTCCCATAAGTAGATCCTGCATGAGACTATCAAAATCCTGGGTACTGAGATTCATATCAAGGGCAATCTGGCGCCATCTGCTGATGCCGTTTTTCGAAAATCGGTCACGGTCAAGGCGCAATATCTTGGTAGGAATACGCTCGGCAAGCATGCGCGCCAGTGCTCGATGTAAAAACAGAGTGGAAGCTTCTTTTTCAATTTCTTCACGAATATCTTTGGGAGCACTTTTCCCCGCCCTTATTTTATCGAGAACGCCGTCTTTCACTTCGCTTCGCAAACCTTTCAGATATTTTTCCATTCCCTCAGGATCCGCTTCAAAATATTTTCCGTAGATATATTTAAACAGTTCAGCCTTTTTCTCATATACTGCTCCTTTGTATGCTCCAATAAAGCCCTTTTGTCTGCTGTCTATTTTTTCCACATAATCCTGTGCCATTTCATATCCGATATTTTCAAGCCTCTGCCATGACCTCATCATGTCGTATCCCTGTCCGGTCGGATCGTCAGGGTCCCGTATGTAGAGCGGCTCAAGCATATACCCGGTCCGCCATCCTTTGCGCTGCAACGGTCCTCCCACCTTTCCTACATTCATCAAAAAGTCTGAAAAAAGAGTCTGCCCTTCAAGGCCAGTTGGTTCTCGCCCATTCACAAATGAGTCCCGAAAGCTCTGCATTTTCTTCCATAGATCCCGGTGATCGGAAAACAAACTTGCATATTTACTCCCTTTTTCCGTCCCTTCAACAGGAGTAAACAAAATGGGGTCGATGGTATTTTGGGTCTGCCATCGAAGATGAAAATGCATGGGGTTAAATGCGATAAGTGCACCGTTATCCTGATTATAATAACTTGCGAATGTATTTTTTCCTTCCTCGGTTACGTGAGGATCGGCATATGCCGCTTTTTCAATTTCGGTTAAAAACATGCCGCGTGATGCACCAACCGCCATTGACAATGCCGCCTCAAGTCGTGCTTCGGTCATATCTCCTTTTTTCATCTGTGCACCATACATTAACTTTAGTTTTTCATACACATCTTCCTCTATTTGGTTACGAAGGCTGTTTTGTTTAAGTTCAAACATGGTCGGGAAATGCTTCCAGTCGTTTGTAGCAAACTTTTCTTCAACCATTTTGTCGTACAGTGAAAAGGCGTCGCGGAAGACTTCGTTATCGGGAAGCGCCATCATCTGATCAAAGTCAACGGTGGTCATTTCTTCAGAAAAATGCTGAAGTTGACTGTAAAATCCTTTTTCATGATCAACGGGATGAAGAAATATCGCACGGGCATTATGGGTATATTTTCGTGCTTCGATATAATGGTCGGCTATTTGATCAAGATAATGAATAAAATGTCCTCCATGAGCCTCAACCGGTTCGATATAAGGATTCAGTCTATGCCTACCCTTAGTTCGGTCTTGCCCGTCCAGTGTTTTATACTGAAGATCTGCTATTTCATCTTTTACTTCAGCACTTTGCCACAGATGTGGGTCCTTGATTATTCCCCGTTCGATTGCCTGGTCAATCTCGGTTGCAAGAAGACTCATACGCCTCTTAAGTTCGTTTTTTACCGGCAAAATACCCTTCATAATATCCTGCTGTTCTATCTCGTGAAAAAACTCACTTGGTTTTTCCTGATCGAGACGGGTATATAGTTTTCCGAATAGGTCAACGATTTTTCGTTCAATGTCTTTTGATACCTCAACCCTAACTTCTTTTGAATGTACGTCTTTGACAAGTTCTTTTGCCTTGTCTTTTTGCATATCCTCAACAAACTCTACAAATTTGGTTGGAGAATAGAGTGATTCAACAAATTCCCTGTCTCCCGGGTTAAAATAACTTGCATATGTTTGTTGCCACGTATAGTCTCCCATGCCATGAGCACCCTTACTGCTTCGCCTCTCCTCATCCACTCCAAACTGTGCGTTCGCAACGCTTTCTGCGATGCCCATATCCTTTGCTGCTTCAACAAAAACATTTTTCACTTTTTTAAATGCTTCCGGTGAGACTACCGACAGTACTTCATTTTGTATTAATTCATCACGCATGCTCCTTGAATCTGTGATTTCACCACTCAGCGCCTTCTGGATTATATCGTAGATGTATGGGGCGGTTTGCTCTGAGATATCATTGTTTACATCAGGAAAAGCCTGGCTAAGTCGCGTTAAAATCGCTTTTCCTGTACTGTCTGCTTGCGGAGTAACTTGTTTTAATGCTGATGGAGATAATTCTTTTCCCGGGGTTTTCATCGCAGTTAATACTTCCTGCACAACTTCTTTTACACTTTGTGCTTTTGCTTTTGGACTATCTTTTTCTTTAGGGTCTCCGGTAAAATCTACCTGTCCATGGTGTTCTCTCTCAACTTTAGCATCCACTACTTGTTTGACTGATGCGGCAGCTTCTTTAACCTGTTCGATTGCTTTTGCAATCTCTTCTTTGGACATCTGATTCACTTTTTCCTGAATGGCGTTTAAAAACTGATCGGGGGTTATTTGCGGCTTGGATTGTTCAGGAGTTGTTGATGACATATATATATTTTAACATCAAAATATGTAAGAATTATGCTTCTTCTTATTCTGTCATCCCCGCGCAGGCGGGAATGACAATAATTATTTATACACGCTCTGTCTGTGAGCGATTTTATGCATCTCAACCATATTCGTTTTCTTGTTTATGGCATAAAGAATGCAATATGGCCAGACACGAAGTGAACGGATTCCTTCCAATTCTCCGGCTAGTTTTTTTCCTCCGTAAGGGTCCTGATAGAGGGTTATTAGTTTTTTATTTATTTTTGTTTTATCCGATATGGGGAGACGTTTGTACTGTTTGGAGGCATCATGCGAAAGGATGATTTCCATATCCATTTTTACTCTAAATCTGACAATGCAACGAACTTGCCTCTTTTTATTTGTTCTTTACTTTTTTTAATATCTTCTTTTATATGAGGGATTACAAGTACTTCTGCAGTTTCTTCAAGAGATTCCAATTCTTCAGCGCTCATAAGCACTGCCTTTGGTTGTCCGTTAACAGTGATTGTTACCCTGCTAAGCGTGTCTCCAACTTTGGCAACGATTTCGGGAAGGTTTGCTCTCACACTTGAAATAGACAGTAAATTATTCATATACAAAAGTGTACAATATATTGTACAAATTGTCAATACTAAGATCCTTCGAGGGAATGACAATCTGAACTATATTATTTTTTTTTGAATGCAAAATATGTTTGAGAAAGAATATGAGTAGTTAACGACGAATCCCGTACAAACTCAGTAAGCCCGGTACATTCAAAGCACGTTGAACGCGAATATAAATAAGAAATGATGTCAAACACAACTACCGCCGGTAAAAACAATATAAGTATGGGGTTAAACGGCTGGTTCTTCTGGCTTTGATTCCTCGCCTGTTGCTTCAACGGGTGCATGTTCCTTTAAGTCTACCATAAGCTTGCGGTCCCGTCCTTCTCCGACCGAGTAGCTTGCAAGATCTGGATAGTTTGTTGTTATATATTGGTGGATGATACGCCGCTCAAATGAAGAAAGGTGAAAAACTGACTCAGGTTGACGCGACTCCATTACTTTGTCTGCATACTGCCCCGCCATATATTCCAACCGTTCTTGTTGTTTCTCGCGGTAATCATTTACATTGATGAGAACATGGACTGATTCCTTAAGCGTTTTATACAAAATGACCTCAAGCATTTTCTGCATGGCACGGATTGTTTCACCATGACGTCCGATGATGGTCGGCGCCTCTTCTGTTTTAATGACAACATGGAATGCTCCCGCTTCTTCGGTGACTTCAAGCGTGTATGTATCAACTAACTTTTTCAAAAGTGCATCTACCTCTGTTTTTACTGTCTGAGTTTTATCCATTTTTAAATGTTAAAAAAAATTAATAATTACAAATTGCTGTACGGACAGGTCGCGACCTGTCCCTACCAACTATTTCTTCTTCCCCATCTGTTTGTACTGAATAATACTAAACAATGAAAAAATATTCCAATAGAGTGAGAGGCCGACCGGCATACTTAAGGAAAACCATCCGATCATGAGCGGAAATATATATTTCATTTGTGTGTTCATGGCCTTTTGAAAGTCGCCACCAACGCCGTCCTTTTTTTCTTCGCCCGCCAAAGCTTTAGCGGAGGAGGGCTTTTTTGAATCTTCAACCTTCGCAGCAGTCTGCATTCCCATTGAGGGGGCTGAAGTCTGTACCTGTAAATATTGCAAAGCGGCAGTAATGATAGGAATTGCATAGTAGAGAATATTATGTGCTTTCTGAGGAGTTGTGGCGAGATTTAAACCTAAAAACCAAAGGTCAACCGCTTTTACATGTAAAAAAGACAGATATAGTACTTTGTTAATTGCAAGAATAACCTTGTGTATATCTGGTGTAAAAAACAAACCTAAGGTCTGATAAAGAGCAATAAAGATCGGGATCTGCACTACCATGAATAAACATCCGGCAGCCGGATTTATCCCCGCTTCTTGATACAATTTTAGCTGTTCTTCCTGCAGTTTTTTTGCATCTTTTTTATGTTTTTCGCCAAGTTTATCCAAGTGAGGTTTTATCTCCTGCATTTTCCGGGCCGTATCCATTTGCTGCTTAAAAAAAGGATGTAGTAATCCTCGTACCGATAGGGTAAGGGCCACAATTGAAAACCCAAGAGCGCCTGGAAGATGAACAAGTTCAAAAAGCTTATTGAAGCCCATGAGCACATTCAGGATAGGAATAACGAGAAACGTATTAAAAATATTTGGTTGTAGCATGAATTTAGACGCTCAATTTTTTTCTTCCCTTTAACCTTCTTCGTTTTATCACAGCTCGCCCGTCATGGGTTGACATGCGTTTTAAAAATCCGTGTTTTCTTACACGCTTCTTCTTCTTCGGTTGGTAGGTACGTTTTGTTGCCATACGATATTATTTGTAACCAATTTGTAATAATGATGTCTCACCTCCCAAAAGTTCATGGGCCAATGCCTCGGTAACAAACGGCATAAACGGATGAAGCATGGTAATACTGTCCATATATACTGACGTAACCGACTTAAGAACCTCCATATTACCATTTCTTATCTCTTCTTTCAACTCCTCAAGATAATAGTCGGCAAACCGATGCCAAATAAATTCATAGACTCCTTCCAAAGCTTGAGAAAAACGATATAGATCCATAAGTTTCATGTGTTTCTTTTTCAGTTCCGTAACCTCCTTTTCCATCTCTTCAATAATCTTGTTATTGGAATTTGGGACTTGATTGGTAATTGGTAATTTGTCATTTGTTATTTTGCTCATTTGAATAAGCCTTCCCATATTCCACACTTTATTCGCAAAATTACGCATTCCAATAACTTTTTGCTCTGATAGTGCCACATCCCCCCCCTCTTTTGTTCCAAAAATAAGGGCAGCCCGCAGTGCATCCGCTCCATATTTGTCAACGAGAACGAGAGGATTGATAACATTACCCTTACTTTTACTCATTTTTTGCCCCTTACCATCCCGTACCATGCCATGTAAAAATACTGTTTTAAATGGAGTCGTGCCCGTGACAAAAAGCCCAATCATCATCATGCGCGCAACCCAGGCGCGAAGAATGTCATGACCCGTTTCCATGACTGAGGTCGGATAGAAATAGTTAAAATATTCTTTCCCTTCTGTTTGAAGAGTGGCAAAGGGCCACTGAGCAGACGAAAACCATGTATCAAATGTATCCTCATCCTGCTTAAAATCACACGCACCGCATATTTGACATTTTTCCGGTTTTTCCAAGCTCACGAACCAGTTCTGATCTTTGTGATTTGAATTTTGTGATTGATTTGTGATTTGAGATTTGTCATTTGTCATTTTCTGACACATATATGCCGGTATTCTAATCCCCCAAACTACCTGCCTGGAAATATTCCAGTCAATAAAATTATCAAGAATAAGATTGAGCTGGCGTTCAAACCGTTTTGGATAAACGACAGTCTCCTTCTTTTTTACTATTTTTTTTACCGCATCGGCAAGTGGCTTAACCTTGATATACCATTGTTCTTTCGGAAGAGGTTCAAGGGCACGCTTACATTTATAACAGGTTTTAACTACCATTGGATGTTTACCTTCCTTTACAAATAGATTATTCGCTTTAAGCTCTTCAAGGATTTTTTCCCGTGCAGAAAAAACACGCAGTCCATCGTATACACTGTTCGTGTTCTGGATTTTTCCATTAAATCCCAAAATTGCAGGATATGATAAATTATGTTTTTTCCCGATCTCAAAATCATTAAAGTCGTGATTGGGGGTAACCTTTACCGCTCCTGTTCCAAATTTCATATCGACATATTCATCAGCGATTATGGGAATCTCCCGATTGATGATTGGAAGAATCGCCTTTTTTCCAATCAGGTCTTTATATCTTTTATCTTTTGGATTAACCATCACCGCAACATCTCCAAGCATGGTTTCGGGTCTGGTTGTTGCAATCTGGATAAACCCACCACCTTTTACCGGGTAGTTAATATAATAAAGAGCTCCTTCTTTTTCGACACTTTCAACTTCAAGGTCTGAAAATGAGGTCCCGCAGTTAGTGCAGTAGTTCACCAGTCTGTTTGCTCGGTATACCAACCCCTTTTCAAATAATTTCTTAAACGTTTGATGAACGATTGCTACCACTTTTGCATCCATGGTAAACTTTTCGCGGCTAAAGTCAAGCGCAAAACCTAGGCGGCGAAGCTGTCCCTTAATATTTTTCTTATTTTCATTCACATAGTTTAAAATCATCTGAAACAACTCCTCACGTCCAAAATCAAATCTGCTTTTTCCTTGTTTTTTTAGCTCTTTTTCAAACACAAACTGTGTTTCAAACCCGGCATGGTCAAGTCCCATGACCCACCAAGCAGAATAACCCTTCATTATATGGTGACGGATCATAATATCTTCATATGCATACATTGCATGCCCCACATGCAAGTTGCCGTTTGCATTCGGAGGGGGAAGAACAATGGAGAACGGTTTTTTTTGCGGGTCAGTAACCGCCTTAAACAGATTGTTTTTTTCCCAAAACGCATATATTTTTTCTTCAAACTCAGCCGGAATAAATTTACTGTCCATGACCATAATTTTCTCATCCTCAGGCCAAAAAAGCAATACTTTAGCGTAGTATTCTTTGAGTTTTAAACTATTTACTGTATATAATGACTAGATATGGACTGGATAATAACAACCGCTAACTGGTATCTCTATTTGCTTCTCATCGGCTTCATTTTCATACCCCTGACATCAAAAATATTTCATTCATTTTTTGATAAAGGCTATCCCTTTGCAAAAATCATCGGAATCATTGTACTTACCTATGCCGCATTTGTATTGGGAATATATAAGATAGCTCCGTTTAATCGGATTACTCTCATCGTTTTTCTTGTGGCAGCCTTCATCCTTCAATGGATCGTAATAAGGAGACGGACTTCCGTACATTCGCTTTTTCGTTTCAATAAACAAATGTGGGTTTTTGTTTTTGAAGAGCTCTTGTTTATTGCCTCATTGTTTTTTTTAACCTACATCCGTGGTCAGGAACCATCTATTCGAGGCCTTGAAAAATATATGGACTTCGGATTTATCAACTCAATTCTCAGATCAGACTATTTTCCGCCACTTGATATTTGGTATTCACGCCTTCCTATTAATTACTATTATTTCGGCCATTTAAGCGGGGCAATACTCATCAAGCTCTCCGGAATGATCCCTTCGTATGGTTATAATCTGATCCTTGCGTCTATTTTTGCACAGGCTGTTACTGCGGTGTTTTCATTGGTTGGAAGTATAGTCTATAGTTTTCGAAGGTCGTTAAGACTTGCTTATCTTATGGGACTGCTCGGGACCTTTATAGTAAATTTTGGAGGTAATTTACATACCATTTATCTCTTTACGCAGGGATACCCCGCAGATACTCCCACTCCCTTTTGGGAAATACTGACCGGATATAATCCGACCAAATACTGGTATCCGAACGCAACCCGTTTTATTCCTTTCACCATTCATGAATTTCCTATTTATTCCTATGTGGTAGCCGATCTTCACGGCCACGTATTTGATATCCCTTTTGTTCTTCTCACTATTGCATTGTTGTTTTTGATGTTTATACATAAAGCTGAAGTTTCCGAAATTAAGACTTATAAATTCAATTATAAACTTCATCTTAAACACATCCGCCAACTACCAACTACTATCTACCATCTCTTAACTACCAACTACTATCTACTAACTGTTATTGCCCTTGGCTTCATGACTGCACTTCATTATATGACAAACGCTTTTGATGGACCTATCTATCTGCTTTTGATTGCCCTCACCTTGTTTGTCATGTTTGGATTCAAGAAAAAGTTATTTTTTTATATGGCGGTTTCAACCGTTTCATTTCTAGTGTTCTCACATCCGTTCTCCTCTCATTTTTCACCCTTCGTGTCAGGCATAGGTGTAAATTGTAGCCCTGACTTTCTTACTGACATGAAAAAGATTGGCCCTTTTCTATTTGAAAAAGGAAACTGTCAGCCTGACCCATTTTGGATGCTGTTTGTCTTATGGGGATTTTTTTGGATAAATTTTCTCTTATTTTTCTTCATAAAAGTATTAGAAGGAAAAACCAAACATGCGCTTGTTCAACATCAGCTGAGGATTGATGACTTCATTTTCGTTCTTTTTACA
>PFLF01000001.1:1300-4035 GCA_002784505.1 Candidatus Roizmanbacteria bacterium CG_4_10_14_0_8_um_filter_39_9 | reverse complement strand
GAAGATCACAAAATAATCTTTACAGTGCCGCTTAGCTGGAAGCCCGGGCCCATGAATATCTGGATTGAAAAGCCCGTGGAGTGGAATGCAGAAACGGTAATTGAGAAGACAAAACCTATTTCGATAAAACTTCTCAAAGTTACTGGGCAGTTTACCCCAGATGACGATTTGTATTTTGAGCAGCTAAAGACTTGGCGAAAAGAGACAAGAGAAATGAATGGGTATAAGTGACGTTAAAACGTTGAAACGTTGGAACGTTCTAACGTATAATTACACTAAATGAAAACGAAACAAATATATTTGCTTTTATTTATCTTCATAGTTGTTGGTTTCCTATTTAGATATGTAGGAATTGAAAAAAATATTTCCTTTTGGAATGATGAAGACCACTCTGCCCTTATGTCAAGAGGAATTCTTGAATATGGAAAACCAGTTACTGCTGTAGGGCAGGGAAATGGGCTGTATCAAATAGCTTATTATTATCTTACCTCTTCATCTTTCCGGGTCTTCGGGGTAAATGAGTTTGCTGGACGTTTGCCCTCTGTGTTTGCAGGCAGCTTACTAGTGCTACTTGTTTTTTACATTACCAAAAGAATGGTGGGGGAGGGGAGGGTGGCCCTTTTAGCTGCATTTCTTACTGCTTTTTCTCAAATTCAGCTTGCTTGGAGTACCCAACTAAGGCCGTATGTGTGGCTGGAGATTTTCACTCTACTAGCAACATATTTCTCCTATAAGTTCCTCGTAAATAAAAGGCAGTTTCTCAACAGAAATATTTGGTATGGGTTATTTTGGAGTATTTTTGCAATTTTATCTCACAGTTCTGGTTTTATATCCTTAGCTATATTAATCCTCAGCATACTCATTAAAATAATCCAACTAAAGAAATATAAATATATATTAGTTTTAATACCTATTGGATTAATATCATTGCTTATACTTCGTTTTTCATTTAGCAATTCGATTCCACTTTTGTTCCGATTTGATTTTAGAGTGTGGCATTATATTGGCTTTTTTAAAGAATATATTTGGCTTTTGCTCCCCGCATTCTTTGGTTCACTATTGCTCTGGTATAAAAATAAAAACTTATTTATTACTCTCCCCGTGTTCATTATTATCATATTTGCACTTGCCATTTTTAAACTAAATACTCAGTATGTACGATACTCATTACCTGCTATGCCACTTCTTTATATCCTTTTTTCAATAGGCTTTTTTGCTCTTGCTGACCTATTTACTTATAAACAGTCAAAGCAAATGAAAGTCATTATTTATACCGCGCTTTTCCTAGGGTTTATAGGTGTGCCAATTGTGCATGGGAAAATAATTGTGTGGCCAAAATACTACTACTCAATAAATGCAGATGTACGAGAAAACCCAATAGTGGACTACAAATATGCATTTGCACGAATTGAGCAAATGATAAAAGGGAAGAGCGATGTGATACTCATGGATGCTTGGAATGATAGAATCCCATATTATCTCCCCGGCCAAAAATTTATTTTTCTCTATAGTAAAGGGGAGGGGAAGATAGATGTAACATATGGAGAAAAAATGATTGGCAGTATTTCCCAATATGAAGAGGAAAAAGCCAAGTACCCACGGGGAATTGTGATTGTAGAAAATTGGATGAGTATGACTCCTCCTGAACTACAAGATCACATTAGGCAAACTCTAAAACACGAATTCACTGTAAATAATCTGCCTTATAACGAAAACGACAAGTGGAGTATCAGCATTTACAGCTGGGGATTCTGAAACCTAGTATAATTAACTAATGAAAAAGAGTGCAGGGATTATATCCATCATAATTGGACTGGTGACTGGTATACAAATAGTAGGACAAATAATCGTGGCTCGTATCTTTGGGGCGCGTATAGAGCTTGATGCATTTGTTTCTGCGGTTACTATCCCTACCGTGCTTACTACCGTAATTGCAGGGACACTCAATGACGCCTTCCTACCACTACTGAAAAAACATCAGGCGAAAGGGGAGTGCGAAGGGAATATCTATTTCCATAAAATAGTTATATTGATGACGATTCTTTTGATAGTGATTAGTGTTCTTCTTCAGGTTTTTTCCATTCCTGTTTTAGGAATGCTTTTTGGAACTAGAGGTAGATCATTTGTGCTTTTGACAGACGAATTGATGAAATGGATGGTCTATTCGCTCCCATTTACCCTTCTTGGAACCTTCAGTTCCTCATATCTTTATAGTAAGGGCGTATTTATCAAATCTTCGGTGGCCTACCTTGTGGGCAGCATATTGAATTTGTGTATCATCATCCTTCTCTCATCGACGTATGGGATTTGGAGTATGGTTGTAGCTTTTATGGGGGCAATATTCATTCAGCTTTTGATAACGTATCCATATAGAACATTCGGATATATGAGGAGTGCCCTTCCGCTTATTACCAAAAAAGAAACTGTGAATGAATTTATGACGTTATTTTTTGTATGGATCCCTCTTATCATTAGTTCACTTGCGGTGCGATTCGATAATATATTAATTCGTTCCTTTGCCGCTCGCTTGCCCGAAGGATTCATTGTATACACAAATCTTGTTTCAAAATTATTTTCAGGCTTAGTGGGGATTATGACTATCGGATTGCAGATAGTGTTTTTCCCTCATCTGCTTGATCTTGTGCATGCAAAAGATTTTAAAAATGCAAAACAAAAAGTGCAAAAAGCAAAATTATATGGCTCGATATTAACTATTGCGATTATTCTGGTCATTG
>PFLF01000001.1:449-1185 GCA_002784505.1 Candidatus Roizmanbacteria bacterium CG_4_10_14_0_8_um_filter_39_9 | reverse complement strand
GCCCATTATTGCGATTGGTAAACAGTACTATCTCACTATTCTCAATATATTCGCTGTGGTACTTTCCTGGGTAATAGCGACTCATGTGTATTCTCAGTGGGGCGGGCTTGCTGCAATTAGCTCAGGATTGATTATTCTTTCGTTTACTGGCATACTGGGAGCTGAAATAATATGGCAACTACACCTCAAAAAACACCTTTCCTAAGTATTATTATCCTTAACTACCATACTGACGAGATGACGTTGGGACTGGTAAAAAAAATGGATTCTGGTGATGATATGGAGGTTATTCTGGTTGATAATAGTTCATCGAAGGACTTGGAGGAAAAAACAAAAGAACTCAAGCATACTAAATACATTAATCCAGGAAACAATCTTGGTTTTGCAGGGGGGGTAAATGTAGGAATTCAAAAAAGTATAGGCGAATGGATTTTCCTTTTGAATAGTGATGCGAACACAGAAATTGCTGCTATCAAATCTCTAATCCAAAAGTGCGCAGAAAAACGCGCAAAAGTAGCAGCTCCAAGACTGGTTGGGCATGATGGGACGATTGAAAAAAATGGGGGGGTATTTCCTTCCTTTTTTGAAAATCCCATTGATTACCTTTTTTTAAGACCAAAATACATTCTCCCAGAAATTGATTCATTAGTGCATTCAGCAACAGGCGGCGCACTTCTTATTCATAAATCCGTATTCGAAAAGGTAGGTGTATTGGACGATAAAAATTTCTTCATGT
>PFLF01000001.1:301-443 GCA_002784505.1 Candidatus Roizmanbacteria bacterium CG_4_10_14_0_8_um_filter_39_9 | reverse complement strand
AGGATGTGGATTATTCGCTGCGTCTGCACAATGTAGGGATAGATATCCTATATGTACCGACTTGTGTAGTAGCTCATAAAGGGGGCGGTTCAGCGGATAAGAATCCAGCTCAAAAAAAACAAAGTTATTTTACTTCTCTTGA
>PFLF01000001.1:0-235 GCA_002784505.1 Candidatus Roizmanbacteria bacterium CG_4_10_14_0_8_um_filter_39_9 | reverse complement strand
ATAATTATCTCGTCACATGCCACCAGGGAAGAATCCAAAAAAACGATATAAGCGTAATAAACTGAATACTCAGCAAGAGGAATATAATTATCTTCAATTTTTTATTCATAGCGGCACTTGCAATACCAAATGCGTAGGGAACTACTATTGCCATTTCATAGGTCAGCCGTGCTGCTGAGTAGTGAGAGCTCATCATGTTGTACAGCACATACATACCTAACATCGATACCCCAAT
>PFLF01000003.1 GCA_002784505.1 Candidatus Roizmanbacteria bacterium CG_4_10_14_0_8_um_filter_39_9 | reverse complement strand
AAGCAGAGCTTCGAGGAATTCTTTCGATTGATTAATTTTCTGTCTGTTCATATTATCGGACTAACATTATATCATTTTCACCCTTGTGAACAGAACAAAAAAATAGTATCATATTGACCATATGAAGACTCTCTATGTTGACCAGACACCCGGCAAAATCGGAGAGGTTATTGAGCTTAAGGGATGGGTCAATACCATACGAAACCACAAAAGTATCGTTTTTCTTGATCTGCGGGACCGAACCGGTTTAGTCCAGGTGATCGGAGGAGAATCATTCAAGAAACTTTCACCCGAAGATGTGGTTTCAATTAAGGGGCTTGTCAAAAAAAGACCGGACAAGCTCGCAAACGCGCGACTGAAAACAGGAGTTATTGAGATTGAAGCGACTGAGTTTAAACTGTTGGCACCATCTGAGGAACTGCCCTTTGATATTGCAAAAGAAAATCTTGAAGTTTCCCTCCCGGTGCTTCTTGACCATCGCCCGCTAACCCTGCGCCACCCGAAAATTAAAATGATCTTTGAGGTACAGGAAACGATTGTTCAAACTTTTAGATCAACGATGAAAAGCATAGGATTTACCGAGTTTCAGGCGCCGACAATTGTAGCAACCGCAACAGAAGGCGGAGCTGAAGTGTTTCCGGTCAAATATTTTGAACATAATGCATATCTGGCTCAGAGCCCCCAATTTTACAAACAGATCATGGTTTCTATTTTCGAAAATGTGTTTACCGTCGCACATGCCTACCGTGCAGAACCCTCTGTGACCACCCGCCATCTTACTGAATACGTGGGGCTTGATGCTGAAATGGGATTTATTGATGACTGGAGTGAGGTTATGGATACAGTTGAGCTTTTGGTTAAGTCCATCTTTAAAGTGATTAATGAAAAACACGCAGAGGTTCTAAAGCAGTATGGGATAACAACCCCCATGGTCTCGGATAAACTCCCCCGCGTAAAGCTTACTGAGGCAAAACAAATAATATTTGAAAGAACCGGACGAGATATTAGACAAGAACCCGATCTTGATCCAGAAGGTGAAAAGGAGATGTGGCGCTGGGCAAAAGAAACGCATCAATCAGAACTTGTTTTTATCACCCACTATCCCACGAAAAAACGGCCGATGTATACGCACCCTGACCCAAAAAATCCTGAAGAAACGCTCAGCTTTGACATGATCGGACGCGGACAGGAATGGATTACCGGAGGACAACGCATCAATGATTACAAACAGCTTGTTGAAAATATAAAAAAATGGAAATGCGACCCTGCAGATTTTGAGACGCCATACTTACAGGCCTTTAAATACGGTATGCCGCCTGAGGGAGGATTTTGTCTGGGACTTGAACGGATTACCATGAATATTTTAGGCTTAGGAAACGTCCGCGAGGCTTCCCTTTTCCCGCGGGACATGGAGAGGATTGATATCCGTTTATCTGCAAAGAAAAAGAACAAACAATCAAAGTCGATCCCGACTTTATCCGTATTTGAGCAGATAAAGCAGCTTCTTGATTCCCGTGAAGTAACATATGAGGTCATGGAACACAAACCGGTCTTTACGTCTGTTGAGGCATCGGCGGCCAGAAATACCACCATAGAGCAGGGAGCAAAAGCCCTGATTATGTTTGCCGATAAACATCCCATCATGCTCGTTTTATCCGCTAACCGCAAAGTTGATATGAAACTGTTTAAGGCACATCAAAAAATAAAAGATTTGCGCATGGCAAAGCCTGAAGAGGTAAAACAAGTTGCGGGAGTTGAAATTGGAGCCGTTCCTCCATTTGGAAATTTGTTTAATATCCCGCTGTTTGTAGATACATCTCTTTCTCAAAATACCGAAATAGTTTTTAACGCGGGCGACCATTCCAAGTCTATCAGGATGCAATACTCTGACTTTCAAAAAAGTACCTCTCCTACTCTTGACAGTTTCTCTGTGCTATGAAATATCAAAGACATGTTGTGTTTACTCTTCTAACACTGCTTTTCCTATTTTATCCGGGAGACTCATTTTATTTTCACATATTTGCATATAACAGAAATTTATTTGTAGAGAATAAAACTTCCGCCAAGCTTAAACCTGTTTCATTTCCCTATTTGAAATACCCTACCTATCCTGACGTTTCTGCGCAGGGAGTTTATATCGCCGATCTTCCCACTTTTACCCCCGTCTATGAAAAAAACGCACATATTCAATTTTATCCGGCATCAACTACTAAAATAATTACGGCGCTTGTCGTAAATGACCGCTTTCAGCCCGATGATATCCTGCAGGTAAGCCGCGCAACGGTTGAAGGCCAAATAATGAATTTAGTTGTGGGAGAACGCATGACTGCTGAAAATCTACTGTATGGTATATTGGTTCATTCGGCAAATGATGCCGCATTTGCATTCGCGGATAATGTCGGATACGATACTTTTATTACTCTCATGAACAAAAAAGCGGTGGATCTACATATGACCCAAAGCCACTTTCAAAATCCTCCCGGACTTGATAATCCGCTTCAATATACTACCCCGTTTGATCTGGCACTTGCCGCACGGGAACTGCTGAATAATAAATATCTGAAACGATTTGTTGCGACCAAGGAAATAACCATATCTGATGTTGACTTTGATCATTTCCATCATTTGGTGAATGTGAATAAGTTATTAGGAGAAATTCACGGGATTGGCGGTCTCAAAACCGGTTATACCGAACAAGCGGGAGAAAACCTGGTAAGTTTCTATAAGAAAAATGGTCATGAATATATTATTGTTATTATGAAAAGTGAGGATAGGTTCTCAGATACGACTGCAATAGTGAACTGGATAAATGAAAGTGTTTCCCACTACCCTTAAAGCTTTGAGAGATCGATGAGATATTTATCGGTAAGTGCTACAACGTATGCTACAAAATTATTGTCACCTAAAAATACATAAACCGGCTGGAGGTATTCCTGATAGGTATCCGGATCATAATATCCCATAAACATATGCTTTATTGAGATCTCACTCGTCGTTAGCTTAGACCCCGACACAATAAACCCTTTTCCCGCTTGGAGTCTTTTATAGGCGGTCTTGCCATCAATTACCGGATAGAGCCCCACCTGACCATCAGATTTTTCAAATAATCTTACCTGCGCATTAACCACCTGATAGTCGTTATTCGTAACAACCATCGTCACATAATTTCTGCTGTTAAAGTAGCTGGGAGATACGATCGGGAACTGATCGATGTCTGCCCGGTAAAAATCAATCTCCACCATATTTGCGTCAGTATTATCTTCCAGGACTGCAGTCTTGGAGCTTTCCTTATCATATTTAAAAAATATGACGTTCATACGCCCTTTTTGTAAATCATCAGGATACCGGTCAATTGACTTAAGAAAGTCTATGGCACGGTTTTGAGCGGTGTCTTTGTCCGGAGTCTCATTTTGCATAAAAAGTTCCGGACTGCGCACAATATCCACTTCATACTTAAAATTAAAATTTGTTATGTCCACCAAGAGTCTTCGTTTCCCGTCTTCAAAAATTGCATTAATGCTGTTTTCGAGTCTATGCTTGATCACCTCGGTGTCGATTCCTACCTGTTTTGCCATCAAATACATTTTTTCACGATATCCGAACTTAGCTTGATTTTTCGGTAAGAAAAATACCTTCGCGGTATCGGTTGCGGTGACCGGCTCTCCATCGACCGTATCGATGCTGTATGAAAAGGTGGCACTTGTCGTTGCATCCGTTATCTCGACAGGTCTTATTTCTTTAAAAATTGGATTGAGTTCAACTATCTTTGGTTGATTTAGCTCACTGTAAAGAATAATGAGTTTAACGGAATAAAACAGAATAAAGATAACCACTACTACGAGGATGACAAAGGGAGCAAATTTACGGCTAAAAAAGGATACCTCGGTAAGCGTCATATATTCATGATAACACAATGTCACTCTCTGCAGCAATTCAGTACTTTTCCAATCGCGTGGCTTAATGAGCTAAGTAAGTTTTTTCAGGTTGAACAAGAGGAATTTCTTTTATATCTCCTCCAAAGTCTTTGAGTTCCCATTTTTCCATTTTTTTTACTTTATCCATAAACTCTCTTACCTGAGTATCATTTGTCATAGTTATTTAGTAATAATTCCAATAAGCAATGAAAAAATGCCGGAGGTTACAAGAAAAAAGACTAAGGGGATAATCACCTTCTGATAATAGAATCTTACCTTTCCGTTATTCTTATACCGGACCCATTTATCGATAAAAACAGCACCCAGTGAAACGATAAATCCAAGCGTCATCCCAAAAACTATTTTGTCGACTCCTAAAAAGGTATTTCCCCGGTGGCCTGTCTGCTTCGTTGCCATCAGATAAATGAGGGTGAATACAAAAAGTGCAAATGACCATAACCAGCCGCTGCTTAACATTTTCCGTTTCATTGAAGATGCAAACCAGAAGGCAATGGCGGTATTTAATCCGGATAGCCAGATGGAGACGAGTAGATCATCAATTCCGAGTTTTTTTGCAATAAACAAACCCCCGCCAACCGTTACCACACACACCGGACACTGTGCGTATGCGGGATGAATGAATATATCTATCATTGATTAGGGCATAAATCCGTAATCATTTGTTGCAGAGATGGCGCAGGCTCTGTTTTGGAAAGTACGGCAATTGCCATTGTTTTTATGTTGTTGAGCGGGGGGGCTATTGTATGTCTGCCATTATCAGATCCATAATTATCAGCCACAAACCCCCCGGAAATCCAACTATATGCATTCGATACAGTTGAGAATATTTCACATCTATTCTTAATTTCCCCACCAACCTCTCCCGTTTTCACAACCGTTGTAAAATTACACCCATCTTCAATGTTCCCAGAAAACTGAAGATCAACATCATGCCATACTAATCCACATAACTTACTCAGATGATTATATATAGAACCCTGCGGGTTGACTTCATACGATCCAAGCACGACAGATTCATTGAAAAACGTCAAAGGCACATTGGTTTTTTCATAATTATAATGGCCCATATATGTTGTGCGAACTGTGGAATCATTAAACTTTTGCGCTTCAATATCTCCCAAATACACACCTTTACACTTAATCAAATTATGATCTTTAGGAAGAAGTGAGACCACATCACCCTCTACGTAACGGCCATAATTAAGCGATGCCGTCTTGTTTCCGTTTATATTCAATTGTGTGATGGTGTTGGGGATATTATTGGGGAAATAATTTCCCAACAGTTTTACTTTTACATAATCTGACCCTCCCCCTTGGGGAACAATAACCGTACAGTCGGGTACCTTACAGCAAACTCTTTTTTTTGATGATAATTCTACACATCCGTATTCTTTTCCCAACAAACCGCAGAAATTGTCACACGTCTTATAAGGATTGTCATGACAATCAGTAGCATATGTATGGTTTGGATCCTGTGTTGGCAAGATACTGGAAAATTCCATAACCCCTCCTTCAGCCGCTTTGCTTTGTGTATAGAGCCGTGCCCTGTTTATATAATTGATTAAAATAACAAAGCAACCGGTTACTACCACAAGCGATCCTAAAATCAGCTGTCGTTTTGAGACACAAATTTTATGTTTATCCATATAACTTCACTATAGAGTTTCGATATATTGTTGTCAAGAGACTTAAGAAGTCATTTTTAGATGGTAAGGATCAAGGGCAGTTTGAAGTCGTTTCATCCGCTGCGGATTGATAAGATTGAACTTCATATTTTGCACTATTTTCCAAATGATGGTCCGAAGGCGATATATATTCAGCTTTTCCTGGAAGTGATCGGGTTTTTCTTTGAGCGACAAATACCCTTCGATGAGTTTGTCCTGCCGGGGATATAACGTTTTCCACGTAGGACTCGATGCAAGATCTAAACAAGAATCGCCACTAACTGCCGCTTCCCAATCATATACTGCAACAACCTTATTGCTTTTGGGATCATACCTCAAATTATGATCTGCCAGGTCATAGTGAACAAGATTGCTCTTCTCTATATTGATTATGTCTTTATGTGTTTTAAAAAGACGTAATATATTTTTACCTGTTTCAGAAGAAATAAATTTTCCCCTGATAATTTTATCTATTTGCTCATGTAGCTCAAGACAAATATAATCATAAAATGAGTTGTTCTCCCCAACTAATTTATTTTGAGAAATCATCTCATCTGCAAAATGCCCGTATCCGGAAAATTCAATATCGCTAAAATGCGCAATCAACCGGCCAATATTAAAAGAATAGGTATCATAATCTTCTTTTGTCCCTTTAAACTCAATCTCTGCATCCAATCCGTTAAATTTTTCTTGTATCTGAAAGTCGAACGGATATTTTTTCCGCGAGATATCAACATAAAGTATTTTGTTTGAAGGAACTCCTTTTTGGAGTGCAACATCCGCAATTACTTTTTCTTTGAGGAGCTGTATTTCCGGCTCATCTGTTCCTAGGTTTGCTCGAAATACAAGATCCTTATAATTATGAAGTGAAACCACATAGGTAACATGTGGAAGGCCAATGTTGAGAGGTTTTTTAATACCTGAAACGGTAAGGCCTAAAATTTCCTTAAAGATATTATGAATTAGTCTCACATCAAACACATCATACTTTTTTTTCAACCGCTCGACTTCGGCAACACTTCGGTTTGCTCCTCCGCCCGTTGCATGATATTTATTCATAAATCGTTTTCTATTGTAACAACTTTTGAATCGAATTAACACTTTGAATATTGTTAATCACTCCTCTGTATTGATCCATAAACCCTTTGAATTTAATCGCCATAAGAATAAAAGATAGAACGGTAAGGATAATGGCGATGATTCCAACAATCCTCACTTTTTGATCGTTATATTTTACAAACTTTATTCCCCACATGAGACCTAATGGAGCAAGAAAAAAACTGACAAAGTAAATAAGCATTTGTTTAAAAAAGCTTATATTGGGAATTTGCTCTTTTGAAGGTTTTCCACAATGGGGACAAAAATACCACTCCGGCTGGAGCATGGCGTGGCAGGTAGAACAGATGTTTGTATCTGACATACGGTTAATTATAGATGAATTATTACTTTGAAATCCTGAAGGGATAAAATTGCATGGTTGGATTGAATATTTTTCATAGTAGGCGCTTTTTTATTGACTAACAGTGTGGGAATGTGGGCGCCTTGACCCGCCAAAATACCTGCTTCTGAGTCTTCAACAATCAGACACTCATCTTTGACAATTGTTTTATCATACAATTGAGAAAAAGCCTTTTCATAGCTTTCCGGATCCGGTTTACCTTTTGTGACATCATCACCGCTTACCGTATAATCTATCAAATTACTTAAATCGTATTTTGTAATGACGGTGTTGATATACAAAGATGAACCTGAGGAAACAATGGCGACGATCGCCTTATGCTCCTTGCAATACATAAGAGCTTCTTTTGCTCCAGGAAGGAGAGTGGCGTGTTTGGAGATGAGATTGATAAACACAGATTCCCGGTAGGCGATGAGTTTGTCAAACGGTAAATCCCGCTCTGAAATTTGAGCCGCGGTTACTCGAACTTTAATATTTTCAACTACTTTTTTTCCTCTTGACACATGATGAGGTGACATTTTTTTAATTTCATCATAGTCAAAACCAAAGTGTTTAAAGGCCTGTCGCGTCGCAACTTCATGTACGCCCGTTGCGTCAACTAGGGTCTCATCCAAGTCAAAAAAAACCGCCTTTATCATCCAAAAAGTATAACAAAATATAGACTATAATGTCTCTTCTTGCTCAGGAAAATAAGGAGGTGTTGTAATAAGTAGCATTTTGCATTTCCCCACATATCTAAATGTTGAGCCTGCGGGAACAATAACTAAATCCTCCCTAACAAAATCTTATTTTTGTCCATCAATTTCAAAATAGCCACTACCTTCTAGAATATAATATATAAAGTCACATTTATGCTCAATAATTGTTGTCTCATGTCCTTTTTCGGTTTCAATGACACATATCCCCGTTCTTGAAGTAATTTCAGCAACAGAAAATTTTTTGCCTTTTATTCCTACTTTTTCAAAAGAATAATCCGAAGGTTTTTTAAGAACATATGTTTTCATAATGATTATTATACCAGCTGAGCTCAAGCTAGATTTGATAATATGAAGGGATGGATATTACAATTCTTGGCCACGTTTGTATTGATAATAATGTTTCTGAACATACTACCTATACAATTGCAGGAAGTCCGGCAATGTTTATGGACAAGGTGTTCAATAAATTTCCGGGCGTTACCACACATATCATTGCTCCCTATGGAACCGATTTTTTACCTTATGTAAAAGAGATTAATATTTATCCGGATAAACCGATAAGTGACTGGACGCTTATTTATGAAAACAACTCCCAAAAAAATATAAGAACACAAAAGGCTTTCAACAGAGAGAACGCTAAACCGCTTCCGCTTGATGATAAACTACGAACGATTATATCTAAATCCGACGTACTTTTTTTTGCTCCCTTAACTCCTGATTTCACCGCCCAATATGTTTTAGATATTGTAAAATATACAAAACTGAATGCGTTAAAGATACTTATTCCCCAAGGTTACTATCGCTCCTATAATCATGAAAACAATGTGATCCCAAGGGAATTTAAAGAATCGCAGACTCTTCTTCCCCTTTTCGATTTTGTGATTGTCTCTGAACAGGATCATGCGATGATGGGTGAGATAATTAAACGTTGGGCACGTATCACAAATGTGGTGATGACCCGAGGAGATCAGGGATCTGTTTATCTTCATAAGAATGATTCTGTTGTTACAACAGTTGACCCGGTAAAACCAGAAGACATTGTCGATTCAGTTGGCTCAGGAGATATTTTCAGCGCATCTTTCGGATATAAATATTATCTGACAAAAGATATAAGGAAATCGCTCAAGTTTGCAAATGAAATTGCACGCCAATGTCTGTTTTATCCGGCAAACAACCTTTCCTTCATCTTGCCAATATAATAAATGTCACTGCTCAGTTCAATGTGTAATATTTTCGTACTCCTCTTGTATTAATTAACATGAAGGGAGGTGAAAAAAATATGAACACAAAAAAACTATTATACGGTATTTCAGCAATCGCTTTAACCGTAATCATTGGATCGATAGTCGCAGGATCTGCATATGCATATCAGGGTGACTATACAAAAAAGGGTCCTAACTATACTCCAGAACGTCACACGGCAATGGAGAAAGCATTTGATAACAACGATTATAATGCTTGGAAAAATCTCATGGTCGGACGAGGGAGAGTTACTCAAGTTATTACAAAAGATAACTTTGCTAAGTTTGCACAGGCTCACAAGTTAGCCGAACAAGGCAAATATGCCGAGGCTGATGCAGTCAGAAAAGAATTAGGTCTTATGACTCAAAATGGTCAAAGAATGGGAACTGGATTTGGTCAGGGAATGGGAATGCACCGATAAATCTAGTAATACCTCCTCAACCTGTAGTTGATACAATAGAGGAGGTATTGTTTGTAATAAATAGATATTTGATTTGTATTAATTATATGGAAGCTATCGACAAGAAAACAGATGAGGAGTTAGTCATAGATATCATTTCTGGCCAAAAAGAATTATTTTATCACTTGGCTACTCGTTATGAGACAAAACTGAAACGATATATTTTAACGATAGCAAATCGGAAGGATGAGGTTGACGATATTTTACAAAACGTGTTTATGAAAACATATATCAATTTACCCACATTTAACAAGAATTTAAAATTTTCAAGTTGGATATACCGCATCGCTCACAATGAAAGCATTAATTTGATTGGAAGTAGCCTCATTCAGAAGGTCGTTTCAATGCCGGATTGGTTTGATATAGGAAGGAGGGATACTATTGAAGAAGAAATGGATGATGAACAAATGAGGACAAAACTGAAAAACTGTATTAAACAGCTTGATATGAAGTATAAAGAACCCCTCGTCCTTTTTTATTATGAAGAAAAAAAATATGAGGAAATAAGTGACATATTACGTATCCCGGTACGGAATGTAGGAGTGTTGATTCACCGAGGGAGATTACAAATAAAAAAAATTTGCTATGAAAAAAACAGTCGCTGATTCAATTACAGATAAGATAAAAAAAGGGGAGGTAACTATGAGATCACAGTTTTCAATCTGGATGGACATACTTGGTTTAAACGGAGGGGTGATAGGACTTTTTATACTTCTTGTTTCTGTTGCCGGTATAGTTCTCTATTGGATAAACAGCAATAACGATTTGATTCTGGGAAGGTATGGGCGCTATGGATTATCCTCCTTTATCCAGTCATTTCCTTACCTATTTGTAGTTATATTCCTTGTTCTATTTGCCCTCCTTATTATTATTTTTAGAAAATTCGACTTCTCATATAAAAAACCATTCTTTGCGTTTACGTTTATTATTCTTTGCGGAGTATTACTCATTGGATGGATGACCATGAGACATCCGTTTGGACAAAGACTCTATCAACAAGAGGGACAAGTGTTTCGTATGGGTTTGATGAATAACAACAACGCCGTATCGGGCATCGTAGTCGAAATTGACAAAGAAACCATTACCGTTCAAGATGAAAAGAACAAAAATACGGTTCTCAATCTCAATTCTGACACTCATTTTCCGTTCGGCACACCAAAAATTGGCAGCTCAATACGTTCGATCGGAATATGGGATGGTGTTTCATTTAATGCGATCGGTGTGCGGGTATTTGATAACACCGATCCATCAACACTTGGCCCGGATACAATGCGAAGGCAAAGGAGCGGGCGTGGCATGATGTGGAATAAATAAAAAAATACTTGACAAATATAGTTTACTATATTAAACTTACATATAGTTAGCATTTAATCAAATTAATATGTCCACTCAAAAGAAAGTTAAAGTATTTTCTACCCCCACCTGCCCTTACTGTCATATGGCAAAAGATTACTTAAAGGATAAGAAGGTTGAGTTTGAAGATATCGATGTTTCAAGTGATCAAAAGCTCTCGCTATGCAGATGGTTGAGAAATCAGGTGAAATGGGCGTTCCTCAACTATGGATTGATGATGAAGTGGTAATCGGCTTTAATAAGCCAGTGATTGATCAGCTTCTTGGCTTGTAACTATCTCCATAAAGAAAATTTGCGGGTTAATTCGCTGACTTGATTGATCTCACCAAACAAGCAGATGCCGTAATATTCAAGTTCTAGTTCCGGAGTTTCTTTAGTCCTTTGCTGCTGCTCTACATAAGTGCCAACAGTCATTGTTGAGGTAAAGTCAACAAAGTGAATACTACTCGCGATAAGCAAGTTTCGAAGAGTCCTTATCTTATTGGAATTATCTGCAGCCAAAATGATAAATGGATTATCTGATATATTTTTATGGTTTCCCCCATCTTTATCTGTATAGGTGTCAAAGCGCATTTCCGGAATATTCGGATAACTGGCGGATAGCCCGGCAGACATATGTCCAAGAGCATTCATGAGATTGGCAACCGGAATCTTCTTATTTAATACTGCAACAAATTTATGGGTTAGAGGTTGTTGGTTAGTTTCCATGTCCTACATTATATCAATTCTTCTGACTTCTGACAATTTTATATCCTTCAAACCAAACGAAACTTATCAAAGCTGCAAAGAAAGTAATGAATATTTGATTCAAGTTTAGCGGTGAAAAGTAAAAAATATTTCGCAATAATGGTACGTTTAAAATAAGAACAAGAAAGAATAATGCCCCCCCCAATCACAAAGTAGAGGGCTTTGTTTTTATTTTTGAGAATTTGTATAAAGCTATCGGTGTGGGATAGATTACTTATGATAAGCATAAGATTGCCAAATACAATCGTTACAAAGGCAAGGGTTCTTGCTTCCTTTTCCGAAAGTCCAAAGTGAAAAGATATGAGAAATACCATAAAGACCGTCGCCAGTATACTTGCGCCCTGGAGCAAACTTAAAACTAGGGTTTGTCGGGAAATCAGGGGTTGACTAAGCTTTCGGGGTGGTCTACTCATAACGTTATACTCCTCTTTTTCGGACTCAAAGACGATTGAGCAGGCAGGATCGATAATGAGCTCCAGAAAGGCAATATGGGCCGGAAATAATAGAAGTGGCATGTTAAATATAATTGGCAAAAGAGACATGCCGGCAATAGGAATGTGTACTGCAAGAATAAACCCTATTGATTTTTTCAGGTTATCAAATATTCGCCTCCCCAATCGTATTGCTGAGACAATGGACGAAAAATCATCATTTAATAAAACAAGGTCTGCAGCTTCACGGGCAACATCGGTCCCGCGTTCCCCCATTGCTATACCAATATGGGCTGATTTCAATGCAGGTGCATCATTTACTCCATCACCCGTCATTGCAACAATTTCTCCATTGGCTTTTAAAGCATTTACTATGGCTAATTTTTGCTCAGGCACTACGCGTGCAAAGATAGTAACTTCTTTTATTTGTTCACGAAGTTTTAAATGATCGAGCAACCTTATTTCTTCTCCTGTAATATATTTATCGGAATTTTTTAGACCAATTTGCCGTGCAATATACTGTGCAGTGCCGGGATAATCTCCGGTAATCATAACTACTTTTATCCCCGCGCTATGACATTCTTTTACTGACTGGACAACGGTAGGTCTGATTGGATCGGTAAAACCTATTAACCCAACAAACTTAAAATCATAGTCATGCTGAATTTTTGGCAACTCTTGCTCGGAGTATAACGCTTTAGCAACCCCCAATATCCTTAATCCATATCCTGACATAAGTCGAATATTATTAATTAAGTCTTTTTTTTGAGCATCGTCAAGGTGGCATAAATCTGCTATTGCCTCAGGCGCCCCTTTGGCCGCAATCACATATTCCTTTTCA
>PFLF01000030.1 GCA_002784505.1 Candidatus Roizmanbacteria bacterium CG_4_10_14_0_8_um_filter_39_9 | reverse complement strand
AAATCCCTCGGAAAATGTTTGCAGAATACTGTCCATAATATTCATCCATCTTCCTTATTACACTCAGTGGCTTTAACGTCGTCGCAGTTGAGTCAAGATAAGTGAGATCTGGGTTATTTTGAAAAATCGGGAAATTTTTTTTTAAATTTTGAATATTAATCATATTTTTTTACCACCTGCTCTCTGAGTGATTTAACCGCTCCGGTATTTGGCACATGCGCTATCATATTATCAAATATTTCGTTGAGGAAACCG
This sequence comes from Candidatus Roizmanbacteria bacterium CG_4_10_14_0_8_um_filter_39_9, assembly GCA_002784505.1. GTDB lineage: Bacteria > Patescibacteriota > Microgenomatia > UBA1406 > GWC2-37-13 > YC2-FULL-38-9. Next base: position 2,750 of record PFLF01000030.1, on the reverse strand, counting down.
GTAATAAACACTCGCTTTGCCAAATCTCTTGGAATGCCTTTTGATTGCAACAAAAAGATAGCATCTCCGTTCATTTTTCCGGTTGTTGAACCATGAGTACAATACACATCATTTGCCAGTATTTCCAAGTTAGGCTTAGAACTGACAAATACATCCGGAGATAAAATAATATTTTGATTTTTCTGATATGCATGAGAGCCGTGTGCAAAAGGGTCTATTTTAATGAGTCCATCGTAAATAAAGGACGAAGCTTCATCAAATACTCCCTTTACAAATAAATGAGAAAATGAATTTGGTGCAGTATGATGTTGAATTGTTGAAAGCTCATATTTGCTTTTTGATCTCCCCGTGTACAACCCATAAATATAGAGTTCAACCTTTGGGGCCATGATCTCAAATTCGAACTGTGCAGATACATTATGGAAAAAGACGACATATTTTCCCTCCTGAGAAAACTCAATGCGTTTCTTGCCTTCTTTAATAATGTGTATGAATTGATTCATATAATGTGTTACCCCACACTCCCCGCCATTTCAATCTGCATCAATCGGTGCAACTCTACAGAATATTCGAGTGGGATTTCACGGGTTACGGGCTCAATAAACCCATTAACGAGAACTCCTTCAGCATCAGGCTTACTGATTCCCCGCGATTGTAAATAAAATAACTTTTCTTCGCCAATTTTTTCGACTGTTGCCTCGTGCTGGACCATTGTGTTCTGTTGTTCAATTCTCATTGTGGGATAGGTGTCCGAACGGGCAGATGCATCAAGAAGCAACGCGTCGCATGACACAAATACAGAGGAATTGGTAGCTTTAGGCAATACCTGGACAAGCCCTCTATATGATGTTCTGCCTCCTAATTTTGAGATGGATTTCGAAATAATACGTGAAGTCGTATTTGGTGCCATATGAACCATTTTTGCCCCGGCATCCTGATGTTGATCCTGCCCCGCAAACGCAATCGAAAGAACTTCGCCTCGAGCACCCTCTCCTGCCAAATGCACGGCGGGATATTTCATAGTGGCTTTACTTCCTAAATTACAATCCACCCATTCCATAACAGCGTTCTTTTCTGCACGAGCACGCTTGGTTACCAGATTGTAAACATTCTTACTCCAGTTTTGGACCGTAGTATACCTGACCCGCGCATTTTCCTTTACAAAAATCTCAACAACCGCGCTGTGAAGTGAGCTTTCGACATAAATTGGCGCGGTACATCCTTCTATATAATGAACACTTGACCCCTCATCAGCAATGATGAGCGTCCGTTCGAACTGTCCGAATGCGGAGGCATTCATGCGGAAGTATGCCTGAAGCGGCAATGTTACATGGACTCCTTTGGGAATATAAACAAATGATCCTCCCGACCAGACGGAAGTATTAAGAGCGGCAAATTTATTATCAGCGTATGGAATAAGTGTCCCAAAATATTCTTTAACAATTTCCGGATATTTTTTAAGACCCGTATCCATATCACAAAATATAACGCCCAGCTTATTGAGCTCCTTTTGAATGCTTTCGTAGACAACCTCTGATTCATACTGAGCGCTTACCCCCGCCAGGAAATTTTTCTCAGCTTGCGGAACCCCGATTCGATCATACGTTTCTTTAATTTCCGAAGGAAGATCTTCCCATGAAGAAACTTGTTTATCTGTCGAGCGTATAAAGTAGGTAATGTCATCAAAATGAATTCCGCCCAAATCCGCTCCCCACGAAGGCATTTTTGCATGCGAAAAAAAACGGTAAGCTTTGAGTCTTTGAGCCAACATCCATTCAGGCTCACTCTTTGCATTTGAGATAAAGGTAACAACGTCCTCGGATATTCCTTTAGGAGTAGATAGCACACTGTGAGAAGGCATCGAAAACCCATATTTATACTCGAAATTCAGGGACGAATCGTTCATATTTAAGCTTAACGTTTTAAAAATGTTCAAAACCTTCTTTTTCTACACGTGCGGCCAGTTTCATATCCCCCGTTTTAACCAAACGACCATCTTTTAGAATCAAAACGGTGTTTGCATTAATATAATGGGCAATTTTACTGTTATGGGTTATGAGAATTAAAGTTTTTCCTTTTCTGAAACGAGATAAATTTGATGCAATCGTTTTTAATGCGTCAATATCAACCCCTGTGTCAACCTCATCGAATAATGCAACCGAAGGCACAAGAACCATCGCCTGAAGCACCTCCATTTTTTTCTTTTCTCCCCCTGACGCACCAACATTTAGTGACCTTTCAAGCAACTCCTTTTTGATCTTAAGAGAGGATGCAACCTTGTACATTTTTTTTTGAAGAGAAAGCGGGTCTCCTTTTCCCTTTGTAGCTGCACGAAGTAATTGAAAAACCGTAACTCCTGAGATTGCTAATGGGTTCTGAAAAGAGAGAAATAATCCCGCTTGAGCCCTCTTTTCAGGTGACTCCCTTGTAATGTCTTTACCCGATAGAATGATTTTCGAAGATGGATTAGCTTCATATTGTGGATGACCCATAATTACGTTTGCTAAGGTAGATTTTCCCGAACCATTTGGACCCATAATGATATAGGTTTTATTTTTTTCAAATAGGTAGGAAAAATCATGAAGAATTCTCTTTTTACCAACCCAGACAGCAAGATGCTCAATGTGTAGCATAGGGAATGGGTGCGCTTAAATTAAAATAAATCGATTAACTTGGTTGCCTTAAGTTGCTTCATCACTACGGCATTGAGTTTTTCCTGCACTCCATGCCTATGTTTGCATACTTTTTCA
>PFLF01000112.1 GCA_002784505.1 Candidatus Roizmanbacteria bacterium CG_4_10_14_0_8_um_filter_39_9 | reverse complement strand
AGGAAAATCTATTTTCAAATACCCGTTCATGAATTATTGAGGTTCCTTCGGCCTGCGTCATCATGACGGCAAAATTAGGTTGCCAATCTGTCATAAAGCCGGGATGCACATCGGTTAGAATATCATGGGCGCAAAGAGCTCCCTTATAAAAATATCTCCAATGATTTTCTTTCCTTTTTTCAACACCTGCTCCGATTTTGATCAGTGTGTCATTGAACGTTTTCATGTAATCTTCTGGAATTGCACCAAGGGTAATATCCCCTTTTGTGACGATTGCGAGCACCGCATAAGTAACCGCCTCATTACGATCCGAAACTATTTGATATGGTTCTTTTTGCACCAATTTATCAACTCCATTTATAACGATGTCCATACCCACCCTCTTGATATCTGCACCTCCGCTATTCAGGAATGATATAAGGTCATCTATTTCGGGCTCCAGCGCACAGTTGTTAATCGTAATTGTGTCCTTGCAGAATACCGAAAGAAGAATCATGAGTTCAGTCCCCGTGTGCGAAGGCTTTTCAAACCGATATGTGCCTGCGGGCTTATTTTTTAAACGTGCCAAATAATAACCGGTTTCTGAGTTGTAGGAAACCTCAATCCCTAAATCCTCCATACCCTTTACAATTCGATCGATTGGTCGTGCCCCAATCCTGCACCCTCCTGGATTGGGAATTGATGCTTTTTTGAAACGATAAAGCAGCGGAGCAAACAACATAAATGAAACACGAATTTTTGATGCATATAAAAAATCAAGCTTGTTTCCTTTTAAATCAGAGGAGTCGATAAGAACGGTATTGCTGTCAACAAACTCAGCCTTTCCTCCTAAGGTTTGGATAAGATGTAACAGTTCAAAAATATCCCTGATTCTTGGTATATTTTTGAGAGTAACTCTTCCTTCAAACAATAGTGCTGCAACAACCGCCTTTAAGGCCACATTTTTTGCTCCGGACAGACTAACCTCTCCTTTTAATGGTTTACCGCCGGAAATAATAAATGCATCTTCCATCGTTTATGTTATTGCAACTTCCTCGATTAAATCGATATGGTACTTTTCCTTGACTTTGAGCTTTATATATGTCACTAATTCTATCAAATCCTCACTTCTTGATACGTGCTTTCCCACATTCACAATAAAATTCGCATGAATCGGTGAAACTTCAAAATCACCAATTCGATATTTTTTTAAACCACATTGATCAATCAGATAGCCCGATGAGGTTGTTTTCAGATGTAGCCTCCTTTTATCGTCTTCGGAAATGTTTCTAAAAAAACACCCTGCGGTTGCAACCCCAAATGGCTGTGTAAGTTTTCGATAGGCCAAAGCATCATCTGCACGTCGCTGCAGCTTTTCAGGGTCCTCCTTTTTCATCTTAAATACTCCTTCAATAAACCTTTCTCCTGTTTTTTGCAAAATACTAAAATCATATGCAAACTTAAAATAGCTCCGAGCGACGGTACGCACCATTCCCTTTAAGTCTATAATATCAGCCCTTATCAGACAGTCCCCAAAATAACTTTCCGGCTTCATCCACTTAGAATTCATAAAGATTGCTCCTCCTACTGTCCCGGGTAGTCCCTTATGATACTCAAACCCCGCCCATCCTTTTTCAACGGTGGATGAGATTAGTCGGGAAACAATGTATCCTGATGAAACAAGAAGATCTACCGTATCTTCATCCTCTTGCATTACTTGTATTTTTTCATAACAATTTTTAATTGTAAGCCCCATAACGCGGGAAGATTTAAAGACTATATTTGAGCCCCCGCCAATAAGAGTAAATGATATTTCGTTTGCGAGGCAAACCGATATTGAATTGATGAGCTCAACTTTTGACCTTGCCTCGAAATAAAATTCAGCTATGGTGTGTGTTCGAAGCGTCAGCGAGGTAAAAAGATCCTTCTCGTGTTTTATTTTACCCACACCCAGTTCCTTTGTTAAAATTGAATATACGTCCATAAATATATGCTTAAACGCTACACCTTACAAGTTGCACGCTGAATGATCTTAATTATATCATCTTTTAGCTTGTAAATATCCCCCGCTCCGAGCGTCAAAACGACATCGTTTCGCTTTATGATGCTTTGCAGTTTTACGAGAACGTCTGCTTTTGACGCGTACCCGATAACATTATTATTTCCTATGCCGACAGCTTCCTGTTCTATGCTTTTTGAACTTACCGAGGTTTTGTCGGAATTCTCCCGGGCAGATGCGAAAATAGGGGCAACAAGTACTATGTCTGCACGACTTAAGCTCACAGCGAAATCGTGCTTGAGAATTTCTGTCCGTGAAAATGTATGAGGCTGAAAAAGGACAATAATCCGTTTATGAGGAAACCGTGAACGAAGAGAAGAGATGGTCGCGGCAATTTCCGAGGGGTGATGACCATAGTCATCAATCAATAAAATATCATTTGCGCTGTGCAATAATTCGCTCCTCCGTTTGACCCCGATGAATCCCACAATTGCTTTTTTTATAAGATCAACTGAAAAGCCCAGATCAAGAAGTATAAGTATCACCCCTGCGGCATTGGAAATATTTTTCTCACCAAAAAGGGAGATAACAAATTCTCCCAGATTGTGACGATCATAGGTTACATTGAATGTTGTTTTGGTCTCACCGGATGCGTAAGTAGTTACGTGAAGGCTCGCATCTTTTGAAAATCCAAAAGTTTTTATGGGTTGGGTCAGATGTGGGATAAGTGAATTTATGTTTGGATCATCTGCACATAGATACAGTTTTCCCTGCCGAAAAAAAGAGAGAAAGGTTTTTTTTGTCTCTTCAATGGAGGCATACACATCCGGATGATCATAGTCAATATTAGTGCAGAGGGTGTGTGTGGGATTCAATTCAAGAAACTTTGCTTTTTTATTCCTCGGCGGATCAATACCATACTCATCCGCTTCAACTACTATATATTTTTTTCCGTCAATCGCGCCTCCCGGAATTTCATTAAAAAAAGGGGCTCCGATCATATGGCTGGGTGCAGCTTCAAGATTTTTTAGAGCAAATGTAAGAAGCGAAGTCGTCGTCGTTTTCCCATGACATCCGCACACCGCTATCCGAATCGGAAACAGATCCATAATCTCGCTCAATAAAACAGCCTGTGATAAAACAATTATGCCCCTTTTTACACCTTCTTTGACTATCGGATTGTCCTGACCGTTATGTGCAGCTGAATAGGTGATGAGATCAATTTTTGTGCCTAGTTGCGACGTGTTGAATCCTACCGAGACTGGTATCTTGTACCTCCTCAATATATCGTCGGTAATAAATTCTTCTTCCACATCGCACCCGGATACCCGGTGCCCTAACTGCTTGAGCATTACTGCAAGATTTGACATTGCCGCACCTTTTATTCCAACAATAAAAATATTTCTTGTTTTATTAAGCATATCTGTTACCCTTCATTATTTATAATAAAGCTGAACATTTCTCCAAACTGATCATGATGTTTTTTGTAATCGCGTCTGAATGAAAAAAACTTTTCCTTATGACAGGAGGTACAGAAAGGAAAAAAATCTATGTTTGAAAGAGGAAGCCCTGCCCGAATTAAAAGTGCAACGTTCAGTTTCAGCAGGTTCAAGTAACGTCTTCCCCCTCTCATAGGAAAAGAATGAAAATCTTCTCCAAACTCTTCCAAAAATTCAATATGTCTATCCTCTTCAATATCATAGCAACATGACCCGATTCCCGGTCCAATCGCTACTCTGATCTGTGACATATCACTTCCTCTTTTGACCATCTCATCCAGTATATGCTGACTGATTTTTTTGAATGTTCCCCTCCATCCGTTATGAGATATACCTATGAGCCCGGTTGCCGCATCTTTATACAGTATCGGGATGCAGTCTGCAGTACGTATTGCAAACACAATCTGACGATCTGATGACACTACTCCGTCAACCTCAGGAAGTCGTTCAATCTCGGACATGTTCTCATTTTTAAAAAAAACAATATTAGAAGAATGAATTTGTTCAAGTAACACGAGCTTTTTAAATATAACTTGATTTATTCGTAAATATGACAAAATAACATCAGCATGGCGTCCATCTCCTACACTGCGCTCCGTATACCCCGAGAATACGCTCCCTCCGTTTATGAGGGTTGAGAAAAACATATTGTTTTGCTTTTGATATTGAATCATAGCTTTAGTATTTTTTTTGTGATTAGCACATCATCCCAGGGATGTTCTGTTTTGCCCCGGCATAAACTTTTCTCATGACCCTTACCGGTAATAATAACCACATCATTCGGTTTTGCACTGCTGATTGCTTTCTGAATAGCGATCTCGCGGTCAAGCTCAATGAAATAGTGTTTTTTTCCGAACCCTGCTCCAATTTCGTCTGCGATTTTCTGTGGGTCTTCCGTCCGGTAATCTTCTTCGGTTATGTAAGATATGTTTGCATAGGTTGCGCTTGCTTTCCCCATCGAAAAACGTTTAGATTGATCGCGGAGTCCCGCTGACCCAAACACATGAATGAGTCGACCTGGGCTGCGTAAATATTGTTTTCTTACCGTCTCCAATATCAGGGTAATTGCATTTGGGGTGTGTGCGAAATCGACAATAACCATAAAGTCTTTCTTATACACGATATCTATTCTTCCGGCTGGCAGTCTAAAGGTAGCACATGCTTTTCTTATATCTTGATCCGAAACTCCCAACTCCCTACAAACCGCATATGCTGCCAAATAGTTATACGCATTAAAATCCGCAAGGTCAGGGATTTCTCTACGAAAATCGTGAGAATAATCTGCTTTGCGCTTCAGTCCATACGTCTTAATAACGCTTCGCATTTCGTGCGATGCGATAAACTCCTTGGTAACTTTATCATCAACATTTACTATTCCTATTTTTGCCATTTGAATGAGTTTCATTTTAGTCCTTGCATACTCGTTAATCGTTTTATGGTAATCAAGATGTTCGTGGGTAATATTGGTGATTACTGCCATATCAAACTGTGTCCCGGCAAGTTGGTTTTGATCAAGCCTATGGGAGGTGGTTTCCAGAACAAAGTAAGCTTGACCTTGATCCGCAGCCATTTTTAAGTATTTAGGGATCAATATGGCATCAGGAGTCGTTACATGAAAGCCCGTGTCATATTCCTTTTCGCCAATTTTTGCAAATATGGTCGAAATCATCGAAACTTTCTTGCCCGAGGAGCAAAGGATGTGATAAATGAGGTGAGTTGTCGTTGTCTTTCCGTCTGTTCCCGTCACCCCAATTACCCGTAATTTTCGGCTAGGAAAGCCGAAGAATATATTTGCCAATAATGCGCGCAAAAGATGATACACGTTCTTAATACTCTGTATTCCTCTTTTCATATCCTTTTCTAACTACCAACTACTAACTACCATTCGCTCATTCCGGAGTTACATTATAATACACTATAAGCTCCTTTGCTATTTGGAAAAAAATAGGGGCTGCAGTTTCCGAGCCCCACTGAGAGGTCTTAGGCTCATTCACAATAACCAGACCGATAAATTTTGGGTGTTTTATTGGTGAAAATCCAATAAAGGATGCAAGAGTTTTTGACGCGTCATAGTGGCCTGAAATCGCAATTTGTGCAGTGCCCGTTTTGCCGCCGATTGCATACCCTTCGGGACGTAGATACTTCGTTTCACCGTTTGCGATTGTTGAAACAAGCATGGTTTTGATTTTATCCGAGGTTTCCTTACTGATTACTTTTCTTATTACGTGCGGTTGGATCTCTTTAGCCTGTTGCCCGTTAATCAACTTTTTGACTACGTGGGGCTCCAAAAGGTTGCCTCCGTTTATAAGCGACGCAAATGCCCGTATCATTTGAATCGGTGAGACCGCAATTCCCTGTCCGAATGTTACTGTTGCATAGTCTATAGGATACCAATCTTTCTGCTGTTTTAATGCATTGGCAACCTCTCCCTGAAGGTCAATATGAGTAAGCTCTCCAAATCCATAGCTCTTCAGATATCCAAGCAACTTATCTTTACCGAGTTTTTCTCCAACGTATGTCATCGCCACATTTGAAGACTTTTCAAGCGCCCGGGTAAGAGTAATGTCTCCTTCGTAAGTATTATTCCATGTTTTAATGGTGTACTCACCGATGGTAACGGGACCTTTTTCGTGGTAAATAGTATCCGGTCTTATAACCCCTTCTTCTATTCCCGCCGCCATGATGAACGGCTTAAATGTTGATCCCGGCTCATAGAGACTTGAAATTGCAGAATTTTTATAATACTGTTCGTTAAAGTCGTAATATTTCTCCTGATCAAAGTCGGGAAGACATGATAGTCCTAAAATTTCCATGGTGTCCGGATCGGCAATTATTGCGCAACCGTCTTTTGCATGGTATTTGTCTATTCCCTCTTTCAGTTTTTTTTTCACAATGTCCTGGACGGTTTTATCAATCGATAGCACTAAATCTCTTCCGTTTTCCGGATCAATTTTTTCCTGTGTGCCTAAAAAAATGGGTCTATTGATAAGATCCCGGTCGGATCTCATAAGTCCAGGCAGCCCTCCCAAATCTTGGTCATAAAATCCCTCTATCCCAAAATATCCGACGCTCTCATCCTCACTGTTTTTCCCCACAAATCCGATGAGATGTGCGGCAGTTGACCCCTCCGGATAGTATCTGGTCGGCTCATCGTCAAAGCCGAGTCCTGACAGTTTCAGCGCTTCAATAGCATCTTTTTGACTTCTTGATAGACCTCCCATGATCGCTACCCAATCTTTTGTTTTATCAAGCCGTGCTGAAATGGTTGATTCTTCAACATTAAGCGCCCTCGCTATTTTTATATTTGCAATCTCAATATCTGAGACTTTTTTCGGTTCCGCAAAAAGTTTATATTCCACTTGATTTGTGGCCAGGGTTTGATTTGTTCGGTCAAATATGTTTCCCCTTGCGGCCGGAATCCGCCTCGTAGTTAAGTATTCTGAAGATGGATTTTCCTTAAGAACCTGAAGATAAAACAAACGTAAAATAATGACCACATACATAACCAGAAAAAAGAATAAGAGAAACCGTAGTTTGGTCATACATTATCTGTTAAATGCATACTTCATATTTTCAAAATACACCGGCTGTACCTGCTTTGTAAAATGAAGCGATGCGGAAAGTGATGCGGCATACTGAAGCGACTCCACCTCATATACCTCGTGTTCCAAGTCAGTATTCTCCTGCTTTAAGGCTGTTATATGAGACTCATACTTGTTAATTTCATCACCGATATACATGCTCGCTACAAATAAATAGATATTGGCTGCGGCAAGCAGTATAAATATACCTATGAGACTGTTTTTAAATATGCTCTTCATAATGAAAATATGCGCAACTTTGCCGACCGTTCAAACGATTTATCACGAGAGCCGGGAATTGCTTTCTTTGTAATTGGTAATAGGTGATTTTTCTGGATAAATTGCTTTACTATCCGATCTTCACGGGAATGAAACGAAATAACGGCGATTCTCCCCGTTTTACTGATGACGTTTTTTGCACCCTCCAAGCCAGCTTTTAGGTTCTCAAATTCCCGATTTACTTCTATTCGCAGCGCCTGAAATATGCGAACGGCAGTTTTTTCCCACGAATCAGGGGTAACTTTCCGAATTATATTTACAAGATCCCCAACAATATTTATTGCATGTGTTCTTCGGACGTTCATTATCTCCTGAGCTAATCTGTCCGATGCTGGTTCTTCAGCATTACGCATAAATAGTTCGTTTAGCTCGCTCCTGCTTGATTTATTTAATAGGTCGGCGGCCGTATAGTCTGTTGCAAGGTCGAGCCTCATATCGAGTACCTCGTCATATTTTTTGAATGACAGTCCTCGTCCTAGACTTTGAAGCTGTTCCCAAGACAGGCCAAGATCAAATAGGATCCCATCCACCGGAAAAAATCCATTTTCTCTTGCGATTGATTCAATGTTTGCAAAATTACCATGAATCAAGGTAAGGCGAGGATATTGCTCTTTCAGATATTGGAGATATGTAAGTTGACGATTGTCGGCATCAATCCCCAGTACGCATCCTCCTTTCCGCAGTATTGCCATGACGTGCCCACCCTCTCCGATTGTCGCATCAATATACTTTTTTTCGGGCGTTATATCTAATCCGTCAATGACTTGTGCTAGTAGAACTGGGTGATGCATATTTTTTTATGTTTTTTTCAATTACTTTACTGTATTCTTTCCATCGCTCTGTATTCCAAATTTCAAAATAGGTTCCTACTCCAATGAGGACTGCATCAACACGACCCAAATTTACATACTCGAGTAGATTTTTTGGGATAATAATTCTTCCCTGTTCATCAATCTCAACAATTGTGGCAGTTGAAAAAAAGTGACGCTTCATTTCGGCAGTCTGGAGTTCAAGTGCTGAATTACCCATAAGTTTTACTGTTTCCTTCTCCCAGTCTTCATTTTTGAATCCTGAAAGACATCGATCGAAGCCCTTGGCCAGGGTAAATGTTTTTGCTTTATCCAGTGCCTCTCGAATTTTTTTAGGAACAACAATCCTTCCCTGACCACTAAAGTTTACCCAATACTCCCCTAGAAATAGCATATATCACCATTTAACACCTTTTTAAAGTTAGTGTCAAGAGATAAATGAGAATAAAGCAGGCTAAAACACCAGTCCCTGTGTTACAATCAACATTAGATCAACTCATGGACAAATTCATAAAAAAAACAAGGGAAATATTTTTAGCCAAACAGGGCGGTATTTTTTCCTCTGCCCTTATTTTATCAGCGATGATCATCATCTCAAGTGCCTTCGGATTTTTAAGATATCGAATCCTCGCAACCTATTTTACGACCGGTGACCTTGATATTTTTTTTGCAGCCTTTCGGATTCCCGATCTGGTATTTGAACTATTAATAACGGGAGCACTTACTTCTTCATTTATCCCCATTTATATAAAGTATCAAAATAATGCTAAAGAGCTTGAAGAGAATGTTTCTTCTATCTTTAATCTTCTTTGTATTGCATTATCCATTTTCGTTTTTGTTCTTTATTTTAGCCTTGATTTTCTCATCCCCGCACTCACCCCGGGATTTAAAGGAGAAAAACTGCGCCTCATAATACTCTACTCAAAGATTCTGTTGGTGGGGCAGCTTCCGTTTCTGGTCATTGGTAACTTTTTAACCGGAATAGCCCAGGCAAAAAAAATATTTTTAGTAAGTGCCCTTTCCCCCATCGTTTACAATATTTCAGTTATCGTTGCAACATTTCTCCTTTCTTCCTCATTTGGGCTTGCCGCCCCAATTTGGGGGGTTGACGTGGGGGCTGTGCTTTTTTTAGCCGTACAAATACCCATTCTTACCCATGGTAATATAAACTATAAACCGATAATTAAAATCACCGAAGGTGTCCGTGAATTTTTTACCATGATAGGCCCGCGGATTTTAACGGTATTAATCTCACAGATTGACGCAACAATTGACCTTTCACTAACCTCCCTTCTGGGAACGGGAGCGTATACCATTTTTTATTTTGCCCAGCATCTGCAACTTCTTCCGATTTCTATTGTGGGAGTTGCTTTCGGGCAGGCTTCGCTCCCTTATTTGTCCGAATTATTTGAACAAAAAAAAATGGATGAGTTCAAAAAACTGATTATTGATTCCCTCTTAAATCTTCTATATATAACAATTCCTATTACCGTTTATTTCATCTTTGCTCGGACTCCAATGGTTCGAATTTTTTTCGGGGGTGAACGGTTTGACTGGAATGCAACGGTTCAAACTGCGTTTACTTTATCCTATTTCGCACTGTCCATGCCATTCCACACCGTCTATTACTTTCTTACGAGAAGTTTCTATGCGCTTCTTGACAGCAAAACACCATTTCTCATCAGTTTGATCACGATAGCTATCAATACGTCACTCAGCTTGTTATTTGTGCTCGTTTTTCATTTTCCCGTATGGGCGCTGGCAATTTCATTTTCTATATCTGTCGTGATAAATACCTCTGCCCTTTTTATACTACTCCATAAAAAGATAGGCGGACTGGACATCCATTTCTTTGCAGAAGAAATAGCAAAGGCTATTTTTTGCGCCATTATTGCCGCACCTCCCTCATACTATTTCATTAAATTATTTGACAATCTCATTCTTGATACAACTCGCACTATAAATGTTTTTTTCCTGTTGGGTATAAGCGTTCTCATCTATTTTTTGCTATACTTATTTTTATCATGGCTCATGTCCGTTAAGGCGTTATATTCGCTGGTATCCTTGATCGCAAAGCTAAAACAGTTTAAGAAGAATATTACTGAGATGCCTCATTATGAATAACTCAGAGTTAAATCTGGAAGTAAAAAAAACAATTCAAAAAAAGCTGCTTGGAAAAAAGCTTTCTTACCGTGAGATTTTTGATCTTATGGATGAAATTGCACATAATCGTTTGGGAGATGTACTAACTACTTATTTCGTAGCAGCATCCTTTAAAGAGGGATTCGCCCCTGATGAACTTTACCATTTTACAAAAGCAATGGTCGAGACCGGAGAGCGACTGCATTTTAAAGGAATTGTCGCTGATAAACACTCAATTGGGGGGCTTGCCGGAACACGAGCAACAATGATTATCGTCCCCATAGTTACATCCGCCGGATTTACGATGCCAAAAATATCTTCCCGCGCAATCACCTCTCCTGCGGGGACTGCTGATGTTATGGAGGTTCTGGCCCCTGTTGAGTTTAAGATACCGGAGCTTGAGGAAATTGTTCATCATACCGGCGGTTGTATTTGCTGGAACGGACATTTGGGGATTGCACCTGCCGATGATATTATTATCCGCGTTGAGGAGCCGCTTTCCTTTGAAGCTTTTGATAAGGTCATCGTTTCCATATTGGCAAAACATGTTGCCGCTGGATCTACCCATCTTATTTTAGATCTGCCCATTGGACACACGATGAAGATCCGCCATGAAAAAGATGCAATGGGGGTACTCCATAAATTCCAGCGCTTGGGCAAGCAATTCGGTATCAATATTATCGGAAATATCGAACATACACTTGAACCTTCAGGAAATGGGGTGGGACCGGTACTGGAGGCAATTGACGTTCTCAAAGTGCTTGAGCAACAACCGGACAGGCCTTGCAATCTGGAGAAACGGGCGCTTCATCTAACGGGTGAGCTTTTAAACCTCTGCTATAAGGACTCCCGTGAAAAAAAAGATGGGCACGCCGTTGCTAAACAAATTTTGACTTCCGGCACTGCCTTGCAGAAATTTAAGGATATCATCCTGGCACAAGGAGGTAATCCAAAAATTACCTCGTCTGGTTTAAAGATCCATGCAAAATCAAAAACGATTCTTGCTCCTTATAAGGGGATTGTCAGAAGCATAAATAACTATAACTTGAATAGTGTTGCTAAGTTGCTAGGAGCCCCCGCGGACAAAAACGCAGGTCTATATTTACATAAAAAAATCGGCACAACGTTTGAAAAGCTAGAACCCCTGGTAACACTTTATTCTAAAAGCGATTATCATTTACGAGAAGCTCAGGATACGTTAAAAACGTTTCCGTTATTACATGTAGAAGCACTATGAAAAAAGTACGTCTTTTCATCATTATTTTTGTTCTGATATTGCTTGGAGGATACATTTATTTCCAACAAGGATCACTCCCAATGGATAAGAATAATCAGGGAGTTGTTCTTTTTACCGTAAAAAATGGAGAAGGATTAAACAGCATCGTAAAAAATCTAAAAGCTCAGAACATTATTCGAGGTCGTTTTGTGTTTTACATTACGGTGAAACTGAGGGGGATAGAAAAAAAAATTCAGGCGGGGGAATTCCGTCTTTCAAAACGGATGACTGCTCAGGATGTTGCATCCGAACTTACCCATGGAACGGCCGATGTATGGGTAACGGCTATTGAAGGGACGCGCGATGAAGAGATAGCTGAGAATCTTGCCGCGGTGCTTCCCATTTCAAAAAAAGAATTTATTGAGAAAGCTCGTGAGGGATATCTTTTTCCAGACACGTACCTGATACCTAAAATGGCTTCTGTTGATACAATAATCAGTATATTCCAAAAGAACTTTGATGAAAAATATACAACAGAAATAAAAAATAATATGAAGAGAGTGGGGCTTTCCGAACATCAGGCGATCATTGTTGCATCATTGATTGAGAGAGAGGCGCGTTTTCCTGAAGATAAGAAAAAAGTTGCAGGTATACTTATAAAAAGATTCAAAAGTGACTGGGCTCTTCAACTTGATGCAACGATCCAATATGCTCTCGGATACCAAAGACAAGGAAAAACCTGGTGGAAAAAAGATCTCACCCGGGAGGATCTGAATGTTGATTCGACGTATAATACATATAAATATCCTGGACTTCCTCCCGCCCCCATTTGCAATCCAGGACTTGAATCAATTCTCGCGGTATCACGGGCCGAAGTGAGCACTCCTTATTGGTATTATATCTCGGATAAAAAGGGGGTGATGCACTATGCTAAAACACTTGAGGAACATAATGCGAATGTGGAAACATATTTACAGTAATCTCTATGACTGACCAACATATTGGCGTATGTGTAATTGTGTTAGATGAAAGCAAGCATAAGGTTCTTCTGGGAAAGAGAAAAAATGCATACCTCGCCGGCGCCTTTGGACTTCCGGGGGGAAGAGTAAATCTGACCGAACCTCTTGTCGAATGCGCAGTAAGAGAACTTCGTGAAGAGACTGGGCTTACGGCTAAGCTTTTGCGATATGTTGGCGTCGTAAGAGAACTTCAAAACTGCTATAACTTCATTCATTTTGTTTATGTGTGTAATAAGTACTCAGGGACCATGGAAACCAAAGAACCGGAAAAATGTGAGGGCTGGGAATGGTATCCGTTGAACAGTTTACCAAGCGATATTTTACCTGGACATAAATCTTCCCTAGAACTATTACTAAATAAAGACTTGCTTATTCAAGATTTGGTGTGAACTACAATAAAATTACCATTTGACAATCATACATGTGGTATAATTTAACTACAAATTCCCGCAAGGGACGACCCGCTGGAAACAGTGGGGTTATTTTTTTAAGAGGAGTTTTACAAAATCTTTCCTGACTTCTATCATTTAGTGTCCCAAAGAATTTAGTAGCGCGATTTTTTG
>PFLF01000109.1 GCA_002784505.1 Candidatus Roizmanbacteria bacterium CG_4_10_14_0_8_um_filter_39_9 | reverse complement strand
CTTTTGGCTTTAAAAACAAGGAAGTGTTCATCCACAAAGTCATGCTATCGGTCTTAGTCGGAGTACTCCTGGGTCACACGAATATTTAGAGAACCGGGTATTTCTTTCTATCAATATCACTTAAATGATGAAGTTAAATTATAGATTGGCGTAATAACGGAAATGACCAAAAACCCAACACCTAATCCCAATATCACGAGTATTAGCGGCTCAATTAAGGTGGTAAGAGTCTTAATAGTCATCTCCGACTCTGCCTCAAAGTAATGAGATATCCGCATAAGTGTATCGTCCAGTTTACCGGTCTGCTCTCCGACCGTTGACATCTGTAC
The DNA here is from genome assembly GCA_002784505.1 of Candidatus Roizmanbacteria bacterium CG_4_10_14_0_8_um_filter_39_9. GTDB lineage: Bacteria > Patescibacteriota > Microgenomatia > UBA1406 > GWC2-37-13 > YC2-FULL-38-9. Next base: position 13,009 of record PFLF01000109.1, on the reverse strand, counting down.
CAGTATTGGAGGAAATATTCCTTCATTGTTAAGTGCGGTACCAAACGAAAACCCTTTTTCAACCTGCTTGAGAATATTTATAAATGAATTTTTGTAAATTATATTTCCCGTAGTATCGATAACTATTGACAATCCATCCAAAATAGACACCCCCGATCCTATAAGGATAGCAAGCGTTCTTGTGGTGTCAACAAGTGATGAAATCTGGACGAGCGTTCCAACGACTGGAATCTTTAAAACTAATGAATCAAAAAAATATTTTCCTTGTTTAGTACTAAAATATTTTTGAATAGCATAGAATCCCCCAAATAATGCAATAAGGATAATTGGCCAGAAGGTCGCCGAGAAACCTGAAACAGCAATCAGAATTTTCGTCGACGTGGGCAGATCAATATTAAAGTCCTTATATAGATTAAGGAGTTTAGGCATGACGAAGGTAATCATGACAAACATGACAGCGGCCATGCCGATAAGAACCACGATTGGATATGTGAGCGCTCCTTTGATTTTATTTTGAAATTCTCTCTGTTTTTCAAGATTATCTGCAAGTTTAAGTAAAATGTCACTTAATTTCCCGGAAGCTTCTCCTGATTTAATCAGGGCAACATACAGATTTGAAAAGTGAGCCTGATTTTTTTGAAGAGCTGAGGAGAATGTATTTCCCGCAAGTACTTCTTTATTAAGCGTCTGGATAAGCTCAAGGAGAGATTGTTTTTTGGTCTGTTTCTCAAGAATTGAAAAACAATCAACAAGGGTCAATCCTGCATTAAGCATGATCGCAAGCTGGCGGGTAAAATCGACAATGTCCACAAACTGGACTTTATCAAATAATCCTTGCAGTTGAGGGAAAAAGACATCAACCTTGTTAACCTCAATAGGAATGTATCCGTTTTTTTTCAAAAAAGACACAACCTCGCGTTCAGAAGCGGACTCAATCGTCTTTCGTATGATTTTATTCTTTTTTAGGGCCTTATACCAATAACGCATGTCAAGTAATAAATTTGGAAATTAAATTTTTTCGAATCGCATGGTCCACGGCCTCTTCTTTAGTTATTTGGCCCGACCGATATAATTTTGCCAGATATTTCTCAAACAAGATCATGCCGGCATCTTCATTTGTTTCCAAAACATTATCCAACATGAAGTTCTTACCATCTCGAATGATGGATGAAACGGAGGCGTTATTTGTGAGTATTTCAAAGGCGGGAATCCGAGAAAGACCAGATGAATCAGGAATCAGGCGTTGCGCAATAACAGAAACAAGAGTTCCCGACAAACTATTCCTTACCTGATTTTGTTGATTTGAAGGAAAAACATCAACAATACGGTCAATTGCTTCACGAGCTGAACCTGTGTGAAGGGTTGAAAAAACCAGATGGCCCGTCTCGGCAAGAGTAAGCACCAACTGTATTGTCTCGTGGTCACGAATCTCCCCGACCAACACAATATCTGGATCTTCACGAAGAGCCGATTTCAATGCGACGCTCCAAGAAAGTGTATCCTGATGCAACTCTCGCTGGGATATGATGGACTTTGACTGGGGATAGGTAAATTCGATAGGATCCTCAATGGTAATAATGTGCTTTGAGTATTTATCATTAATTTCGTTTATGATTGCCGCCATTGATGTTGACTTTCCCTCACCAGCCGGACCCGTAAATAAAACAAGGCCCTGTCGCATGGTTGTGAAAGTATGAAAGATACTCGGGAGACCAAGCTCATCAATTGATTTGATTTTGGTGGGAATTAAACGAAATGCTGCTGCAATGTTTTTTTTATTGGTATAGATGTTTACTCTAAAACGATGTTCGCCAAAATCATATCCAAAATCCAATTCTTTATTTTCATTAAAAAAAACTTTTTGTGATTCTGAAAGAATAGGGATTAAAAGTTCTTGTGTTTCTTTACCTGTCAGTCTCCCCGCAGCGCGAAGAAGCAACAACTCATTATTTATTCTGACCGATGAAAAATGCTCAGGAACGATATGGAGATCTGAAGCATTTTTATCGATAGTTGTTTGTAAGAGTTCATTTATTGTCATAGCTATACTTCAGCAATGCGCAACACTTCTTCGAGGGTGGTAACTCCCTCAAGTGCTTTTAAAAATCCATCCTGTTTCATAATTATTAAATTTTCCTTTTTTGCAACTTCTTCAATCTGTTTGGCGGAAGATTCAGTCAGTATAAGTTTATTAATTTCAGGTGATATTTTAAGGACTTCAAAGATGGCAATGCGGCCCAAATAACCTGAAAAATTACACTCCGAGCATCCCTTCCCGCGCGAGAGCTTGATTGGCTCCCCCTTTTGATATTTTGAAGGAAGCCAAGGCCCAAGTACCTGAGCAATCTGCTCTTTAATTTGTGGAAGAGGTTCATACGTTTCTTTACAGGAATCGCACACTCTGCGGGCAATTCTTTGCGCAACCGAGGCATTCAACACAGAGGAAATCAAAAAAGGCTCTCCTCCCAGATCTATAAGACGCGGAATTGCTGTTGCGGCATCATTAGTATGAAGTGTAGAGAAAACAAGGTGCCCGGTAAGTGCTGCCTGTATGGCAAGCTGAGTAGTCTCTTTATCGCGAATTTCTCCAACAAGTATTATATTTGGATCCTGTCGTAAAAAAGAGCGCAAACCGGCAGCAAAGGTCAAACCTGCCTGTGGGTTAATCTGTACTTGGTTAATTCCTTCAATCTGATACTCTACAGGATCCTCGAGAGTCACAATATTAACCGTTGGTTTGTTCAGTTTCGTTAAAATAGAATACAGTGTAGTTGTTTTTCCTGAGCCGGTTGGACCGGTAACAAGAATAATCCCGTAAGGCTTTGAGATGGCTTCTTCCAAATCTTTTACCTGTGTTCCGCGCAGTCCCAGTTCGCCGAGCATGGGAAGCCCCCCCGTTTTTTTGAGAAGTCTCATAACCACCTTTTCGCCATGCACGGTAGGAAGAGTTGAGACACGCAAATCCACGACCTGATCGCCAATTTTAAAAGTAAACCGCCCATCCTGAGGGATTCTTCTCTCATCAATTTTCATTTCCGATAAAATCTTGATGCGGGACACAAGTGAGTCGTGGATGGTACGAGGAAGTGTTAATTTTTCCTGAAGTATGCCATCAATCCGGTATCTTATTCGTGTTTTGTCCTCCTGTGCCTCTATATGAACATCGGAGGCTCTTCCTTTTACCGCAAATTCAAGAATAGTGTCCACAATTTTAGCAATAGGAGCCTCTTTAATGATAGTTGTCTGTTCCTCAGTATTTTTTATTCTCCCTCCGCCGGACACTTCAGCCAACGCTTCCTTCACTTCTGGTGAGAGTCCATGTGCATAACTTGCGTTAAGCCCCTTGATTATGTCATCATAGTATGCCAATGCAAGAATCACTCTTTTACCTGTCTTTTTTTCTAAAAAATCGTTTAAGTTCACGTTGAGGGGATCAGAAGTTGCCACATAAATTGACTCCGTTTTCTGGTCGTATGCATAGGGCAATATCCCATAACGACGCGATACTGATTCAGGAATAACATTTAAGGCTTGAGGGTCGACTGCAGAAGATGAAATTTCAATATAAGGAACGCCAAGAAGTGCGGCCTGAATTTTAAGCACGACCTCCTTCTTTATGGGAGAATATTTCAAAAAATACTCATAAATGGGTAGATTTTTATTAAGTGCGTCAACCTCATATTTCTCTCCCTCCTCAGCGTTTATTAAATTGAGTTGGACAAGTTTAAGAATAAATTGTTTTGGCGTGATTATCATAGGTCTCCTATAAATATAGTTACTTATTTGTTAAAATTCAATACAGTATGATTTCCCGACTTATTGTTTACAAGCAAAAAAAATTGCTTAGCAAGTATATTAGAGCGTACATTGAGGAACGAAGTATAACACCACTGAATGTTATTGAGATTGATCCAGACAATAAAATATTGACGATTGATGACATTCGATTTTTACAAAAAACACTTGCGACGCATATTCCGAAGGAAAGGTTGTTTGTGATATATTCATTTGAACTTGCATCAATTGTTATTCAAAACGCCCTCCTCAAGACACTTGAGGAAAAAAGCGAAAGAAACTCGGTATTTATTTCAACCACAAATCCTGAAAGTACGCTCCCTACAATACGATCACGCATGCAGCTAGTATATGTAGACAAAGACCAAGAAGATTTTTTATTGCAAGAAGAAGTGAAAGGGTACGATGTTCTATACGAGCAGTTGAAAGAAGGCTATCATTTTATGGGCAATCCCCTTCTCTCGACGACAAAGGAAGATAGCATTGTCTTTTTAGATAAACTGACTCTCTACCTAAGAAATAAAATGAGAATGGCAACATCGGTTCAATTTGCGCATTGCATAAAAGCTATATTTAAAACAAAAGAACAAATAATATATTCCAATGCCACACCTCAACTTGCGCTCGACAATCTCTTGATTTCCATTCATAAAACGGTTAGCATGAAGTAAATGGATAATAAGTACGGGTTTACTTTAGTTGAAATTTTGGTAGTTATCGCAATAACTATTGGTTTGGTTGCTATGATCTTCCCGAACTTCACCAATATGAGAGAGCTTGCGCGCGATAACCAACGCAAATCAGATCTTAAGCAACTTCAAAAAATGTTGGAGATTTATAAAGAATCACAAAGTCCTATTTCGTATCCTGCAGACGGCACCATTCCAAGTCCGTGTAGTTCATGGAGTGTTGGGACGACTATAATTACCAATAAAGTTCCCGGTGACCCCCGAGGAACCTGCACAAGTCCTTCGGCGTATTATTATCGTCGTACTATCGGCGACACGTTGCGTTATGTTATGTATGCTTGTCTCGAAAACAAAAATGATAAAGAAGGAATAGTAGATAATCCTGAAGGTTTTGGAACATGTATGTCAGGTATATTTTATAAAGTTGTTGAGCCATAATATATGATGAAATCATCTAGCGCATTTACCCTTTTGGAGATGCTTATTGTACTTGGAATTATCGCTATAATTATTTCAATAGCCTCTGTTTCTTATTCTACGGCTCAGAAAAAGTCGCGTGACGCAAGACGAAAAAGTGATTTGAAGCTCATTCAAAGTTCATTTGAACAATACTATTCACTCTGTGGCTATCAATATCCGGTAGGGTCAGGAGGAGCTGTTCCAACGGTTGGCTGTACTTCGCCAGTCGCTATTATATTACCTACCGTTCCTGTTGACCCCCGTTCAACTCCTTATCCTATGTCAGTTTCAACATCATCAACGTACACAATTTGTACAACATTAGAAGTTGAGACGCCGGCCTCCTACTGCCTGTCCAATCAACAATAGATATGCACATTCGTCGAGGGTTTACCTTTATTGAAATATTGGTTGTGGTTACTATTATAGGGATCATTACCGCAGTTGGAACCTTGTCATACTCATCAATTATGAAGCAGTCTCGAGACGCTAAAAGAAAAGGCGATCTTGAACAAATTCGTGCAGCAGTTGAAATGTATAAAAGCAGCACAAATAAATATCCAATAAAACTAGATGGAATAGTCCCGACAGCGTTTTGTAGTACGACTGATTGTTCTGGAGAAGTGTATTTGAGTACCAGCCCGAAAGATCCTGTCCCCGCAACATATAGATATTACTATTACAGTCTCGATGGTCTATCTTACACTATCGGAGCGAGTTTAGAAATACAACCGGAAACGGGTCTTAAATGCGGAAACTGCTACGCAACAGGGTCATTACTTTGTAATTATTGTATGGGCCCGTATGGTCAATTATAATATGCGAAATCGTACCACTTCCCTTGCGAGTTTTACACTCATTGAGCTTATTATCGTTGTTGGTCTTATCTTGCTTTTTACTGGATTTTCTATATCGTATTTCAGTGCATTTACGGAACGAAAAAAAATCGAGAATGATTCAAAAAAAATAATAAATACACTCGAACTGATGAAGACGAAAACAATCTCCGGAGACGCATCTTTATGTTCCGATGCAAATCCCCGTCTCAGCTATTTTTCATTTGAAACGAATGCAAGTAACAACTCATATTCTATGGTTCCTCACTGTGCCGTTGGTGTTCCAACACCCATTCAGTATTCTCTTGAAACCAATGTTTTATTTTATTATCCCACCCCAACGGTTGATTTTTCCGTATCATTTCAGCCAATAACGGGAGGAACTGACAGTTGTAGCTATATCTATTTAAAAAACAGCTTACTCAACAATGGAAGCGGTCTGTGCCGATATATCAAAATTTCAAAATCGGGACTAGTTTTTGACGACGAGTGTTCAACGTGCACAACCTGTCAAAATACCTGTCCCTGATTTATTGTAAAATGAAAAAAATGCTAAAATCGTTTTCGTTGATAGAGGTCCTTATTTTTGTTTCGATACTTTCCCTTTTTTTTGTGACGGCGGCGATGGTTATTGTTGCCGTCCTTCAAAATACTACGACAAATCAGAATAAAATAATTGCTACACATTATGCAGAAGAACTGCGCTCTTGGCTGCAGTCGGAAAAAGAGACTAACTGGGGTGGGGAAATATATATAGCCCCTCCCATAATCAACTTTACTCAACATGTCTCTCAACCTTTGACAGACTTTTGTTTTAACACTTCGCCAGTTGCCGGATGGCCGTTAAGTGCAGGTGCATCAAACTGCGGATTTTCCCTCGACAATGGGTTTCGCCGAATCGCCACCTTTTCAGCAATATTTGCAGACCCTACAACAAGTCCGGGAGGAACATATATCAATCAAGTTGGAGTTAATATATCAGTTGAGTGGATGGATCGGGGAAGGCTATATTCATCTCCACTCAAAACGGTTTTTTCGATATGGGAGTAAATAAAAATATAAAAAAAAGGAATAGTTCATTTACGCTTATTGAAATGATCGTCGTTGTAGGAATCATTGCATTCGTCATGCCGGTGGTATTTTCTATTGTGTTTGTTATTTTCCAACAGCAGGCACGAATTTACAATTTACAGGAGGTAAAAAGACAAGGAGACAATACAATTAATACCATTCAGAATACGGTAAAACTGTATGGATCTAAAATTGTTGATCCAACAGCAAATCCCACTGGTACTTTTCCAACAATAATCGATATCTGCCCGCAGTTTCCGACTCCCAGCCTTAGTCCCCGTTCGTATCTTTTTTTGTATGATAAGAGCAACACTGCTTTCTCATATGTTTTTAAAGATGACAGCATTGCGTCCAGTAGCCCAAGTAATAATATTATTGATCTCATGCTAACTAACAAAAAAGTGGTTATTTCAAACGTTAAATTCTCCTGCTCCCGTTCAAATCAGTTCAGTCCCGCGGTAGTCGGAGCGGAGTTTGATGTGAGTCGTATTATTAACGGTGAAACAGCCGTATCAATGCACTACAATACCCGATTTAAGCTTACCAATTATTAGTTCTGGCGCTTGACAATTGAATCAAATTTCTGGATACTGTTTATATGAGTTCAAATTCCTTTACGCTGGACATTAATGAGAAATATACACGACTGGTGGATATATCATTTTTAAATGGAAAAATAACTTTAGAAAGTTTGGGCGTGGCAAACACCATAGGTAATTTTTTTGACGATGACACGGAAAAAAGCATTGAGAATCAGTCAGAAATAATCAGTAAAATGTGTGGTGACTTGAAAATAAATAAAAAAAACGTCAAGGTGATAATACCTGACAGTCAGTCATTTTCACAAATATTGGAGTTTCCTAAACTGAACGAAAAGGAGTTGCTTTCAGCAGTCCGATATCAATCTGATCAGTTTATTCCCATGCCGATTGAAGAAATAGTTCTAGATATTGAGGTGCTCAAGGAAGATAAAGAGAAAAGCAAAAACACCATCCTCATTATTGCTTCACCAAAAAAAATAGTGGACAGAGTTGAAAAAGCAGTCGAATATGCCGGGCTATCTCCCGAATCGCTAGAAAATGAACTGAGCGCGTTTGGCAGGTTTTACTCTGAGGTTCTCGCACCTCAACAAAAAGGAGCCACCATTGCCCTCAATTTTGGATTTACTAACACCTCTCTTTATCTGGTGGATTCTGCCACCTCAATGATACTCATGAATCGGAATCTGAAGCTTGGCCTCGATTTATTTTTAAAAGAGTTGCGGTTCAACTTTGAGCTTCCGGAAACAAAAGCGTTCGATGTTTTAAAAACCATTGGATTTGAAAAAAATGCCTCATATGACGTGGGCACCATTACGGCACCTATTTTAAGAGAGCTGCTGAATGAAACATCAAAGTTTATACTGCTCGGTAAGGAAAAATTTGCACTTCCCATCACAAAAATTTATTGTTATAACCACAACAATCACATTCTTGCTTTTGAAAAAAAGATCACTGAACTTTTATCCATTCCAGCCGAGTCACTTCTTTTGCGCGAGCAGCTTGTTCCCAATCCATTGTCCCAATCGTTTTCATCTGATATGTCATCATTTATATCAGGTATGGGAGGCGCCATTCGATGAAAAAACGAATAAATTTATTTGCCCGAAAAAAAAGATTTGACTCTTTTGTATCTTACTCTGTCAATATTCGAAAGTATGGAGCCGTGGTTGGAGTGTTGTTGTTTTGTCTATTTATGTTTTTTGTTTATCTTGTGGTGAATACGCAGCGCAGGATGTCAGATCTTACGAAGCAAAAACAACAATACCTCTCCTATCTGCTTACGGAAAAGGATACGGAAGCAAGTATACGTTTTTTTAAGGGCAAGCAAACCCAACTTACAAAATTTTTAAGTGATGATGCACAGTTTGTTTCTTATTACGCGATACTCAGGAATGCGTTAATGGACTCAACCGAGTCTGCGGTTCTTGATTCTGTTGAGATAGACAAAAATAGAGACACCGTATTTGTTGTCAGATTTCAAACATATGAGAGCATGGTGTCATTTCTTAAATATGTCGAATCGACTGAATTTTTGCGTTTTTTTGACGAACTGTCAATGGCAAGTTTAAATCTAACACGAGATGTCAGTGCAGTCGCAAAGACATCCTCCGTAAAAAATTATCAGTTGCAATTTAAAGGGAAGTTTAAAGCTATAAATGAATAATACCATCAGCGTCCGGAAAATCAGATATTTTATTAAAGATTACTGGGGTGTAATAGCAACCGTAGTTTCGCTTTCAGTGGTGGCACTTCTCGTTTTTTCGGTATATGCATCTTATAAACAAACAAACAACAATCTTGAAATAATTGTACAGGAAGTTGCATTGTTAAAAAACAGAACGGATGCTCTTCGGTATAACAAGGCGTTAACTGAAGATCAGATTACTACATACAATCAGATCCTCACGATGCTGATTCCTGAAACAGAAGATTATTTTTCAATCATTTATGCGTTGGATGAAATATCGACTCAGACAGGATTCAACATTGTTGGTTATACCGTTGATTTTTTACATTCTACGCGGGAGAAAATTACCATTACCGTTGAAGGACGGGGGAATATTGATTCTTTTTTAAATTTTCTTCAAAATTATCAGTTTGAAGGTGGAAGGCTGGTAACAAGTGAGAAGATACAGTTTTCAGGCAGTGTGACCACAACGAAGGTCTCTCTTAATTTTTATAATAAAAAGTTTACTTTTAATGAATCGGTCGTTCCCCAGTTGAACAAGAAAGATTTAGATCGACTCGAATCAATAAAACAAAAAATATCGGTAAGCTTTAAAAATGGAAGTGCGCAACCTCAGGAATATGAAACGAAGAATAATCCCTTTTAAAAGGCCTTATTTTGAAGCTCTTTTTTTAAGAAGTTTTCGCATGCCCTCAGAAATGATTGCCCCCTTCTTTACCCACGCATCAAGAGGAGCATCATTAATTTTAATCTGATCGCTATCGGTCATAGGGTTGTAGGTGCCGATTTTTTCAAGATATGAGCCAACTGCTTTTTTTCGTTTATCCAAAACAACAATACGGTATGTTGGGTATCCTTTTTTCCCGAATCTCATCAATCTGATAGTTGCTGCCATGTGATTATTATACCTTAATCTGTTATTTTTTCCAGTGCATTTTTTGCCGCCGCTTCTTCCGCTTCTTTTTTTGAATTTCCCAATCCCTCACCGAGACAGTCCTTATCATGAAAAACTGCCACGGTAAATGATTTCTTATGCTCCGGGCCTATCTCTTTCAAAAGTGTATAAATAGGCAGGACACGATATTTTGCCTGAAGATATTCCTGCAATCTGCTTTTTGGTGAAAGATACAGTTTATTGCGTACGATGTAACTTAGTTTCTCGTGAAATAGCCACTTTTCGATGAATGCATAAGCACTGTCAAAACCGTGATCTATAAATATTCCGCCAATAAGCGATTCAAAGCAGTCAGCCAATATGTTTTTATTATTTTTTCCGCTGTTTTGTTCCTCTCCTTTTGACAGGTATACCATCTGACCCAGGTGTAGTCGCTTGGCCACCTCGGCTAGACTTTCTGTTCTTACGACTGATGCCTTTACGTCGGTATAAATTCCCTCATTGAGCTCGGGAAAATGCTTGTAAAGATATATTGATGTTACCAGAGACAAAACACTATCTCCCAAAAATTCAAGCTTTTCATTTGAGGGGAGATAAAATGTCTTATGTTCGTTTAAATAAGATCGATGGATAAATATGTTTTCCAACAGTTTTTTATCTTTAAAATCAATGCCGATCGATTTCTCCAGTAGGCTAAGATTGTGGCTCATATTTTTGCGATAAGCGCCCCCAATACCCCATTGATAAATGAATATGATTTTTCTCCCCCTAAATCTTTAGCGAGCTCAATCGCTTCATTGATAACAACTTTTGCCGGTTCCTTTTTATGGAGCATAAGTTCATAGATTGCGAGCCTGAGAATAGAGAGGTCAATACGCGAAATTTTATCAATAGGGAACTTGATTGCGTGCGTCGTAATTATTTTATCAATTTCCGGAATACGCCTGATTATCTCTGCAGTTTGCCCCTGTTTAAAAGGAAGAATTCTATGATCCTGCTGGTAGGTGTATGCAAATAGGTTTTGAACAATTTCAACACGCACGGTATGTCTTTTATCCATACAAAAGTTCAATTATTACTTATTGCAATATTTGCAGATTCGATGTGATCTCTTTTTTTTGCCACAGTTTTTACATACAACTAGCTGGGGGAGGACAACGGCATTTGATGCTAATCTTTTGCCCTTTCTGCGGGTTGAATGTTTTCGTTTTGGTAATGGTGTCATAGATGTAATGATATCACATTAACGTGAATTTGAAAAGAGGCAACGTTCCTGGATATCAATCACGACTCACATGATCGACTTTTTTTTGTTTGATCGCTGTAAGGAGTCCGGGGAACTTGAGGAGGGTTGGGCTAAGGGCCAAAACAGATTCAACTTCTTTTCGTGCCCGGTAAATAAGAGCGGTATCTGTAAGCGATGCAATTTTAAGATCAACATATCCATGCTGCATGGTGCCGAAGATACTCCCTGGACCTCTTAACTTCAAATCATATGCCGCAAGCTCTGCCCCGTTTTCGGTCCGTGCAAAAAAGGCAAGTCTGCCGGCAGACTGCGGATTATCATTTGAGGTAAAGAGGAGACAATATGACTGTAGTGCTCCCCGCCCTACTCTTCCCCTCAATTGATGGAGCTGTGCCAGGCCAAAGCGTTCCGCCCCTTCAATGAGCATGATGGTGGCATTGGGAATGTCAATCCCTACCTCGACTACCGAAGTTGACAGGAGAATTTCATGTTTGTTTGCACGGAATTCTTCCATTAACTTGTTTTTTTCAATTGCTTTTAATTTTCCGTGCAGTAAACCAACCGAGAATTCGGGAAATATCTTAGTTTTTAATATCTTATATTCGGCAGTTACAGCTTTTACTGACTTCATGGTTTCAACCTCTGATTCTTTGACGAGAGGGCAGATGATAAAAACCTGAGAATGATGTTTATCGACTTGTTTTTTTATCCATTCATATGCGTCAAATCTTTTCTGAGGAGGAACAACAAAAGATTTGATGGGAATTCGGCCTGACGGCATCGTTGTTATGGCTGAGAGATCAAGTTCTCCATACAGGGTAAGGGCGACGGTCCGGGGAATTGGAGTTGCCGTCATCGTAAGGAGATGAGGATGACCTCCCTTTTCTCTCAGCATTGCCCGTTGAGCTACACCAAATCGGTGTTGTTCATCAATTACAATAAATCCGACAGAATCAATTCTGACCCCCTTAGTAAGAAGAGCCTGAGTGCCTATGATAATGTCATACTTGATTTTGTCGGATGTTGTAATACTTTTGTGTGATCCTGTTTGAAGCGCGATTTTAATATGCAGTTTTGCAAAAAGAGCTTGAAATGATTTGTAATGCTGCTCTGCAAGTATTTCAGTGGGTGCCATTATGAGAGTTTGGGTATTATTCAAGTAGGCAATGTATGCGGCAACTGCGGCAACGACCGTCTTGCCGGAGCCAACATCTCCTTGAAGAAATCTATTCATGGGATATTCACGAGCAAGATCAGTTTTTATATCTGCTATTGAAATCAATTGATCTTTGGTAAGCTTAAACGGCAATAACTCGATAAAAGATTGAATTTTATGTTCAATTGAACCATCAATCCGGAATGGAAAAACGACCCTTTCTTTTCTCCACTCATTTTTTATCATTTGGGATGATAATTGGATATAAAACAGCTCATCAAAACCAAGTCTCATTTTGGCTTGATTCAACTGCGTCAGGGAAGAGGGAAAATGTATCTGTCGAAGTGCTGTATCCAGAGAAATAAGGGATTCATTTTTTAATATCACTTCAGGCAACTCATCAGGTATCTGATTTTCACCTAAGGACTGAATCACTCGCCACACTTTTTCACGGATCGTTCGTGAAGATAGCCCATATATTTCTGAATAGACGGGAACGATTCGGCCGGTATGAATAAGCTCACCCTTGACAAGTTCAAAATCGCGTCCGATTATCAGAGGCTTTTTTTTAATATCCAACTCCCCCACTATTGATGCCGTTTGACCCACCTTTAATAGGGATAAAATATAAGG